>CASGDY010000030.1 GCA_949300355.1 uncultured Brachyspira sp. | reverse complement strand
ATTTTTATTGTACTTGATATTTATTTATTATCTAATATACTTATAAATATTATTTATTTTGAGATTGGAGTATTAAAGGTGAAACATATTAGATTTTTAATTATACTATTGACTTTTAGTTATTCTGTATTCGCATTGACTGCAAATGAAACTAATTTATTTAATGCAATTAATGAAAAAAATTCGGATAATGTATCAAATATATTGAATAATTCTACAGATATAGATATAAATGTTTTAGATGATGAAGGATATACTCCTTTACATAGAGCAGTTTTTAATAAAGATTTAAATACTGTAAATGTTCTTTTGAAAAATAAAAATGTGAATGTTGATTCTAAATTAGATATTAAAGTAAGTATAGACGGCTGGTATTTGGGCGGTGCTACTCCATTGATATTGGCTTCATATATTGGAGATGCTAATATAGTTTCTGCTTTATTGGAAAATAATGCTGATATTAAAGCTAAAGATGATATTGACGGAAGTATGGCCATACATATGGCTTCTGCTAGCGGCAATAATGATGTAATAATGGTTCTTCTTGATAAAGATCCTACTGCTATAAATGATGTAGATAATAGAGGAAATACTCCATTGCATTGGGCTGCTATGAAAGATAAGCCTGAAACTATTAAATTATTAATGGAAAATGGAGCAGATATAGAATCTAAAGATGCAGACGGATGGACACCTTTACATTATGCGGCTGCTTTCTCTTCTCTTCAAACAGTACAGACTCTTGTTGATTTAGGTGCTGACAAAATGAGCAAAACTAAAGATGGAAATGAGCCTGTATTTTATGCAAAAGGTGATGATGTTAAGAATTATTTATCAGGAAATGATAATATAGCTAGAGAAGGTACTCCTGAAGATAACTTGGAAGGAGGTGGTGCAGTTGTTGCAGCTGATAATAATGCCCAAGAAACTGAGGAAACTGCTGAAGATGAAGCTGTCGAGGAAGAAGTTACAGAAGAAAATTCCGAACCTGCTCAAAATAATGTTGTAGAAGAAGAAACACAAGAGGTGTATGTTGATAATACTATCAATGCTGCTGATTTAGATGTTAAGCAGTTAGAACTTTTAGTTGCTGTTAAAAATAATGATATAATAGCCTTAAATACTTTGATAAAAGAGGGAGTTAATCCTAATTTTGCAGATGAAAATGGATATACTCCTTTACATTTAGCAGTTATAAACAATAATTTAGATACTGTAGATACTTTACTCACTTATAAAGATATAAATAAAGAGGCAAAACTTCCATATAAAGCTTCTTTAGATAATTGGTATTTAGGCGGTGCTACTCCTTTAATAGTTGCTTCTTATGTTGGAAATTCTGATATAGTTTATGCTTTAATAAATGCCGGATGCGATATAAGAGCTAGAGATGATATAGACGGTGCTATGCCTATTCATGTAGCTTCAGCTAATGGAAATGATGATACTGTTATATTATTATTAGAAAAAGATAAAACATTAGTAAATGAACCTGATAAAAACGGAAATGATACTCCATTACATTGGGCTGCTATGAAAAATAAACCTTCTACAATTAATGTGCTTTTAAAATACGGAGCTGATACAAAAATACAAAATTCAGATGGAAATACAGCTTTACACTATGCGGCAATGTATGCTTCTTCTGATGTTGTAAAAAATATAGTGGCTTCTGATAAAACAAGCGTTAATATAGCTAATAATGAAAATATGTATCCTATACATTATGCTGCTTTAGAAAACAATACTGATGCTTTGGTGGCATTAGTTCAGAATGGAAAAGCAGATGTTAATATAAAAGATTCTAATAATGATACAGCTTTACATTATGCCGCTGCTTATGGTAATATGGATAGTGTTGTGGCATTAGTAGAAAAATGCTATGCTGATAAAACATTAAAAGATAATGACGGTTATATGGCTGCTGATTTAGCTTCAGATAATGGTTATAATAATATAGCTAATTATTTAAGAGGTGCTGCTTATATTCCTGATAATAATATTCAAGATAATACAGATAATAGACAGGAATTAATACTTCCTGAATACAATAAAAAACCAAATTTGGATAAAAAATGGTGGTAATTTAATTTTTATTATAATTGTGATTAAAAGGCTTGGAATTTTCATAAATTTCAAGCCTTTATTTTTTTATTTATATTAAACTAAAACTAGATTTTTTTATTAATTTAAGTTCTCAAGTTCTTTTTTAGCTTCATAAAAATTTTTATTTATTTTTAATGAATTATTAAATGATTCTTTTGCTTTTTCAATCTCATTTAAATTTTTTATATGATTTTCCTAAATA
Source organism: uncultured Brachyspira sp. (assembly GCA_949300355.1). Taxonomy (GTDB): domain Bacteria; phylum Spirochaetota; class Brachyspiria; order Brachyspirales; family Brachyspiraceae; genus Brachyspira. The sequence continues at coordinate 17,567 of CASGDY010000030.1, read as the reverse complement.
AAAGTATAAATACTCATTTTTATTTATTTTTACAGCCTCATTTAATATTTCTATAGCCTTATTATAATTGCTAATAAAATAATATGTTATACCTAAAATATTTGTAGAATTTTCAATATCTATTTTTTTGATAAATTTTCATTTGCTTTTTTTATAGCTTGTTTGAAATAATCTTCGGACTTATTAAAATCTTTATTTTCCATATATATTCTTCCAAGCCATTGATAATTTGAAGGATTATTAATATTTAATTCAATAGATTTTTTGAACATTTTTTCAGCATTGATAAAATCTTTATTTTCAAAATAGTCGCATCCAAGCCAATGATATATAGAATAATCATTATTATTTAATTCTACAGCTTTTTTCAGCATTTCTGTAGAATTATTGTATTCTCTGTTTTCAAAATATACAATACCTAATAAATAATAATGTGATATATTTTCAATAATATTATATCTTTTTTTATATTTTCAAAATAAGGAATATAAAGTTCTATTTCCAAAGCTCTTTCATCAGAAATTTTATATTTAAGTTTTAATTGATTTAATCTTTTTCTATCATCTATACTAATTTTTCCATTTATGTTAGCATATTCACAAAAATTAATATATTCCATCTCATTGTCAGTTAAATTAAGAAAATTATAATTGTTTTTATCATAATACATATTATAACTCCTAAATAAAATATGTAATTGATTATAATAAATTAAAAATTTATTTGCAATAGAAATAAATATATAATACAATATAAGATAATATATTAATTGAGAGGAATTAAGAATATGTTTAAAGGCACTACAATATGTGCAGTATGCAGAGATGGTGTTACAGCAATAGCTGGAGATGGACAGGTTACATTGGGTGAAACTGTTATGAAGCCTAATGCAGTTAAATTAAGAAAATTATACGGCGGTAAAGTGATATCAGGTTTTGCCGGATCTACTGCCGATGCGTTTACATTATTTGAGAAATTTGAAAAAAGACTTCAGGAATTTTCAGGTGATTTAACCAGAGCGGCGGTTGAACTTGCACGCGAATGGAGAACTGATAAAATGCTTAGAAATTTACAGGCTTTAATTATAGTAGCAAGCAAAGAAAAAATGCTTTTACTTTCAGGTAACGGCGATGTTATAGAAAGTGAGAACAATATATTAGCTATAGGAAGCGGCGGTCAGTATGCTAAAGCAGCTGCAATGGCATTAAGTGAAAATACAGACCTTTCTGCTCAAGAAATAGCTAGAAAATCGCTTGAAATAGCTTCTAAAATATGTATATACACTAACAGCAATATTTCTTTGGAGGTAATAGAATAAATATGTCATTTGATGCGAAATTAGAAAGCGAACTTACGCCTAGAAAAATAGTAGAGGCATTAGATCAATATATAATAGGACAAACAGAGGCTAAACGTTCTGTTGCTATAGCTTTGAGGAATAGATATAGAAGAAGACATTTACCTGATGATTTGAGAGATGAGGTTGCTCCTAAAAATATAATTCTTATAGGGCCTACAGGGGTTGGTAAAACTGAAATAGCTAGAAGACTTGCTAAATTAGTAAATGCTCCTTTTATTAAAGTTGAAGCTACTAAATATACTGAAGTTGGTTATGTAGGAAGAGATGTTGAGAGTATGGTAAGAGATTTAGTTAATGTTGCCATATTTGATCTTAAAACAGCTATGATGAAAGAAGTAGAAAAAGAGGCTACAGAAATAGCTTTGGATAAATTAGCCAAATTACTTCTTCCTTCTGTAAAAAAGGAAAATGATGAAAATATATCTGAAGAAGAGGCAGAAAAAAAGAAAAATGCCAGAGAACAGATAAAAAAACGTATACAGAATGGTGATTTTGATGAAAGTTATGTAGAAATCAAAATATCATCAGGAAATAACAGAATGTTCGGCATAATTCCCGGTATGGGCTTTGAAGAAAGCGATATGATTCAATCTATGGTTGGAAGTATTATGCCTGCAAGTAAAAAACATAAACGTTTAAGAGTTAAAGAGGCTAAAAACTACTTAATTAATGAGGCTTCAGAATCTCTTATAGATATGGATAAAATTACATCCGATGCTTTAAGTCTTACAGAGAATATGGGTATAATATTTTTAGATGAGATAGATAAAATAGCAAGCGGAAATAAAACAGATAGTGCAGATGTTGCCCGTCATGGCGTACAGAGAGATTTGCTTCCTATAGTTGAAGGTACTACAGTTAATACAAGATATGGTCCTGTTAAAACAGATCATATATTATTTATAGCAGCAGGAGCCTTCCATATAAATAAACCTTCCGATTTAATACCAGAGCTTCAGGGAAGATTCCCTATAAGAGTTGAGTTAAAAGCTTTATCAAAAGAGGATTTTAAAGATATACTTGTTAATCCTAAAAATGCCATAACAAAACAGTATCAGGAACTCTTAAAAACAGAGGGTGTGACAATAGAATTTGACGAAGAAGCTTTATCGGCTATAGCAGATATAGCATATAATATTAATACCAATGTTGAAAATATAGGAGCTAGAAGACTTTATACTATTATGGAAAAAGTATTTGAAGAGATTTCTTTTAGTGCTGATGAACATAAAGGTGAATTTATAAAAATTAATGCCGATAATATAAAAGAGTCAATGAAAGATATCGAAGATAATAGAGATATAAGCAGATATATATTATAGTGTTTTTTTAATGTAATAGTAGATTTTTTTATTATTTTTTATAATATAATAAATATAATTAAAAAATGGAGTTTATGATGGATAATAACAATGAACAACAAGAAAGTACTGTATTTATTAAATGGGTGCCTCTATATGAGACAAGGCATAAGCTTATAGACAGTCAGCATAAAGAACTTGTTAATATTGTTAATGAGCTTTATGTAGCAACTGTTGATAATAATGCCAATACTAATGAGGCTTTTATTAAAGCTATAAAAAAATGTATAGACTATACTCAGTATCATTTCAAGACAGAAGAAAAAATAATGGATTTAATCAATTATTCAGATGCTGAGAATCATAAAGCTATGCATAAAAGTTTTTATCTTGAAATAGTTGATCAGATTAGAAAATATGAAGAAGGTCAGCCTTTCGTAGCTAATAAGTTTATTAAGTTCTTAAAAGATTGGCTTTTAGAGCATATAGGTTTCCAAGATAAAAAATTTGTAAATGAAATTAAAGAAGCTTTAAAGAAAAAGGAAGCCAATCAATAAAGCGGTATTAATATATTTATAAACTTCTAATGTTTATTATATTTGTTATTATCAATTAGAAAATAGTATTGTATAAAAAATATAGGATTTGTTAAGTGGCGAAAAGTAACTCATACATAATTGGTGTAATTATATTAAGTATTATTAGTGCTATACTTCTGTTTTTGGCGTTTCCTCCGCTTAATTTATTTCCTATGTCTTTTATTGCTTTAGTGCCGCTTAATATTATAATATTTAAAGCGGATAAAATCAGATATTATGTAATATCATCTTCTATATTTGTACTGCTTTTTTTCGGCATGCTTTTAATGTGGATTACGGCATTTATGTTAAAAGAGACGGAAGCTATAGTTTCTTTTTTAACTTTATTTACTATATTATTTTTAATAACATTTTTATTTTATTTTCCCGCAATGCTGTTAAGCGGATTTCTTTCTAAAAAATTGCCGGATTTTCGCTTTATTATTATACCAGTTGTATTTACGTTTATGGAATATATGCGTAATGTAGGATTTCTTGGCTTTCCTTGGGGTATTATTGGATATTCGCAGTGGAATTTTCCTATCTTCATACAATCAGCAGATATATTCGGTGTATTAGGAATTAGTTTTTTTGTTTATTTTTGTAATTCTGTTATTACTCATTATTTGTTATTATATGCTGAGAAAGATAAAATCAAATATAAAAAACCATATATTCCTGCTTTGATTTTCATATCATCATTCGTTTTGATCATTGCATACGGTGCTATTAAAATAAATCTTGAAGAATCAAAAAGAACATTGCTGCCTAAAACTAAAATAGCATTAATACAAAAATCTTTTGATCCTAATATTTACTGGAACAGTATATATACAGGGGAACCTTATCATAGAAATTCTAATGGTATACAAGGTTTCGCAGAAAAATTTTTATTAAAGTCTGATAAATTTAAAAACGAAGAAAAGCCGGATGGAGTTACGCAAAACGGTACAATATCTGTAAAGAGAATAGCGAATCTTGCAAAAGATGCTGCCCTTTCAAAACCTTCTTTAATAGTGTATCCAGAGTCTGTTACTTTAGATTCCTATGGTTTTTATATAAATGAATATAGAGATATGTTTGATTATGGCTTAGCTTCTAACTATATGCATCCTGGTGTATATAATACATATATACTTTATGATATGATTAGATATACACAAACTTATCATTTATTAGGAACAACTATAATAAAAGAAGATACAAATAAAGATGCTTATAACCCATATAAATATTATAATGGTATGGAATTTATTAATGATAGGGGCAATGTAATAGATGAGTATTCTAAAATAAAACTTGTACCAGGAGGAGAATCTTATCCTTTTCAAGATAATGAGTTTTTGCTTAATACTTTCCCTTTCAAAAATATAATTAATTTTATGTATTCTCAATTTGATAAGGCTGGTGCCAATAGATGGAATAGAGGAAAGAGTATTACAGTATTTAATCATCCTAATGGTTATACTTTTTCAGGTGTTATATGTTTTGAAAGTGCTTTTGGTAATTTTGTGAGAAAATTTGTCTATAATGGGGCACAAACTTTAGCAGTTATTACAGAAGATGCTTGGTCTTATAGCGATGAATCACTGCTTCAGCATTTTTATATGTCTGTATTCAGAGCAATAGAAAATAGAAGAGATATTGTGCATAATGGTAATTCAGGAGTTACAGGTCATATATCAAGTACAGGAAAAATTATTTCAACACTCCCTTTTTGGAAACCAGATTATTTGATTGCAAATGTAGCACTTAATGATAAAATCACTATATATACTAGATTTGGAGAATGGTTTGTATATCTTTGTATTATAGCTATAATAGTATTTACATTATCAGCTACAACTAAAACATTATTTGAATTAAAAGAGATCATAAAAAAACGTTTCTTTGCTAAAAAAATAGAGGCTGTAGAAGTAACTGCAGCACCTTCAGCAAAGAAAGTTGATGAATATATTAATAATGATAATAATTATGATTTGCCTAGTTTAGATGATTTAGATGAGATTGTCAGTAAAAAAGAGTCAGCTCCTAAAACTAAAGAAAATAAAACAGCAATAGTAGAAAAAAAAGAATATTATAAAAAATCAGAAGTAATTATAAATAAAAATAATAATCTTTCAGAAAATATTAATAAAGTTAATGTTAATAAAATTAAAGAAAATAAAAAACTTGATAGTAATCAAAAAATAGATTTATTTTCTGATAATTCTCTCAATTATTCTAAAGAGATTTCTGATATAATAAATAATTCAGAAAACTACAATATATTTGAAAAAGATAAATATACATCAGAAATATCTTCAGCTTTAACTAAAATCATAGAAGAAAATGATGAAAGATTTAATAATAAGGATATAAAAAATAATAATTAAAAAAAGGGGATTAAGGTATTTATATGTTGGGAGCTATTAGAATACTTATAGCTGAAGATTCTAAAACTACTAGTGCATTGTTAAATAATGTATTAGCTAATCATTATAGAATAGAAGTTGTAAGTGTTGTGAATAATGGTATAGATGCCTATAAATCTATAGTATCAATAAAGCCTGATTTTGTTATTATGGATATAGATTTACCCTTAATGGGCGGAATAGAATTATTAAAACTTTTAAAAAAAGAGAATATACAAACCAATATTTTAGTTATGAGTTCTTTGGCACAGAATAAGGATTTATCATCAAGGGCTTTGGATTTAGGAGCCTTGGACATAATATATAAACCTAGAAATATTACAGCGGATTTTATTAAAAATAATATACTTAATATTATTTTGGAAACTATAAAAACTAATCCTGTAAAATCTGATTCTGCTTTTGATTATAATACCGCTATTTTAAATACCAATATAAAAGAAGTTATTGAAGATGATGAAAAAACATATATGGATAAATTTGATGATAATGTGAAAATAATGCCTTATGATCAAAAGCAAGTTGCAACAGCTTTAAGTATATCTTTTAGGAAAGATTTTAAAGCTCCTCTTTTAGTTGCAATAGGTATATCTACAGGAGGACCTAGGGCTCTTAGAATAATGCTTCCTAGTTTGCCTAAAGATTTTCCTTTGCCTATATTGATATCGCAGCATATACCTAAAGAATTTTCTTCTTCTTTAATTTCTAGTTTGCAGGATATTTCTAATATTAGAATTAAAGAGGCTCAAGTAGATGAGGAGATATTACCTTCAATTGTATATATTTCTCCTGGAGATAAAAATATGGGTATATATATGGACAGTAAGGGAAAATTAAGAATTAAATTTTATCCCGATCCGGATAAAAAATTTATATATACTCCTTGTGTTGATTATTTATTTAATACCATTAATGATGTTTTGAGAGATAAGGCTATTGCTATTGTAATGACGGGTATGGGAAATGACGGTACTAAAGGTATGACTAGATTATATAATGATAATAATTTAACCATTGCCCAAGATAAATTAAGCTGCACAGTATATGGTATGCCTAGAAGTGTTATAGAGAATAAAGTTGTACATGTGGTATTATCACTTTATGATATTGCCGAATTTTTAGTGCAGTATTTGAGAGGAAAACTTAAATGAAAAATATTTTTATTTTAACTATTATATTAATTGTTTTTGCATCTTCTTGTAAAAAAGAATATGGTGCTGAATATAGTATGTATGAATATGAAAAATATATATCTACACTTATAGCAAATAAAGATACATTGGAGTTTACTTCTAATTTCATTCAAAATTTAGATGAAAATATAATTAATACTTTGAATGAAATGAGTTTAATATATGAACTTACTCCGGTTAATATTATAGAGTCAATAAAAAATAGAGGTGCTTTATATCAGAGAATATTTTCAGATAATGATGACTCTCTTTGTAATTATCTTCCTAAAGATGGGGGATATTATGATGTTAATGTAACTTATAAAAAATATAAAGATATTATGGTAGCTCAGATTGAATATCCTTCTTTTAATAAAATATCTGAAAACTCTATTGAATTTGTGGCAATATATTTGAATGATAAATGGAATTTGATTACTATTAACTTTTTGAATATTTGAAAATAGGATTTTTTAATGAAAAAAATTTTGATTACATTAATTGTGATATTATTTATATTGGTATCATGTTTAGAAGATTTGGACACTGTTAGAAAAAAATCTTTGTTTGTATTTTATGATGAGATGAAAACAGAAATATTAAGTGATAATATAAATTGGATAGAAAAAAATTCTGATATAGAAAATATAGAAAACATTAAAAATATTATATTAGATAATACAGATTCTATAAAAAAATTAATGTCCTCTTCAAATAAAGAGTATTCTGTAACTATAAATTATACAATAGGTGATAATACTAATCCCGCAAGCGGATATTATATTGTTAGAAACACAGAATTTTCACCTACATATTATTATATAAGACTTGTTAATAGTTCAAATAAATGGAAAATAGAATCAATAGATAAACTTCCTTTAAAATAAAATATTTATTTTTTATTATTTGCAAAAAATACTAAATATACTAAAATAAAATAATTAAGTTTTATTTTAAGGAAGCTTTATGCCTATAATAAAAGCACCATGCAAAATAAATATTTCTCTTGATATAACTTCAAAAAGAAAAGACGGATATCATTTGATAGAATCTTTATTTCATACAGTTAATTTATATGATATCATCACTATTGAAAAAGCTGATAAATATAATATTACAACAAGCGGTAAGTATGCTTTAGAAGATGATAAAGAAGAAAATATAGTAACTAAAATATTTAATCATTTTAAAAATAATATGAATCTTAATAATGATTATAATATACATATAGAAAAAAATATTCCTACAGGTGCGGGACTTGGGGGCGGATCATCTGATGCTGCTAATATTATTAAGTTTTTTTTGTCTGAATTAAATATTGATGTAAATGATGAATTAATAGAATCTTTTTCTTCATTTGGTGCGGATATTCCTTTTTTTATTAGAGGCGGATGTGCTTGGGTTTCAGGCATTGGAGAGAAAATACAAAATTATGATTTTACGCTTCCTTATAATGTTATTTTAATATATCCGAATATACATGTTTCTACAAAATTAGCTTATTCAAAATTTACTCCTGAAGATTTTAATAAATCAGATTTGTTTTATATAAAGAATATGCTTGATAATAAAGATATTAACTTTGAAAAAATAGTTTCAAAAACATATAATGTATTTGAAAAGAATGTTTTTAATTTAGAAAAAAGAATAGAAGAAATAAAAAATAAAACTGAAAGCATAATTAAAAGAAAAGTAAATATGAGCGGTTCAGGTTCTTCGCTTTTTGCTTTATATGATAATGATGATGTTCTGATTGAAGATGATTTTCAAAAATTAAAAAATGAACTTAATATGGATATATATAAATTGAGTTTGATTTAATTGTATTTAATATTTTTTATGTTATAATTTTAGTTATTATAAGAAATCAATATTAAAAAATTAAAGAGAACATTATAAAAAATGGTAAAAAAGATATTTATTATATTACTGATATATTCTTCTGTATTTTTTGCAGCTGATTTATCATCAAAGCATTCATTGTCGGTTTTAGAAACAAGCAGTACAAGATCAAAAGGCATGATGGGAGCAGATTTTTTAATAGGAAATGATTCATCTGCCGTGTTTAAAAACTCTTCATCTTTGATGGGAGTACTTAGAGATAGTGTTAATTTGAATTATACTTTTACATCCAATCCGCAAAATGATTATATATTCAATGCTTCCTATGCTCATATAGGAGGTTCTTATGCTGTAGGAGTTGGTTTTGCAGGCGATATAAATAAAGTTAATTCCTATGATAGTTTAGGTACTAAAAAAAATGATATATATAACGGACTTTATTTAATCAATGTAGGTGCTGCTTATGCTATCAATGAAAGTTCTTTTATAGGGGCAAATGTCAAAAGCGTAGTTAATAATAGCGGAAGAGATAATAATTTCGGTATGTTTTTTGATATATCATATATGCAGTCTTTATTTACACCTAATTTTAAACTAGGCGTTGGAGTTAGGAATTTCGGGTTTTATGATAATGTATTTGCCAAAACAGACACTGATATAACAGCTTCTGTAGCGTATGCGAAAAGCGATGGAAGTTTTGCTGTATCAGGACAATATACAATATCAGTACCTTCTGTAAGTCATGAATTATCTGTAGGGCTTGAAGCTATGATTATAGATTTTAATAAATTAGGATTATTTAAGAAAAAAACAGCATGGTATGATGATTTGCCTGAAAGCATATTAGATGCTCCGGATTTCGTACAAAAAAGGCTTTCACAACAGCTTCCAAGCGGTATTTTAGCTAGATTAGGAGTAGGTACTAAAGGTGTTTCTTTGGGATTATCCATTTACTTGAATTTATTCAGACTTGATTATGCTATTAGTTTTGATAATTTCAGTAAGGATAATATTTCTCATGATGTAGGCATGAGTTTTGTATTTTAATTTAGGTTTTTTATGGCTATTTGCAAACAAAAAATATCTAATACAGAAAATTGTCCAAGAGAAGAGTACAAAGACGGTTTATGTATTCTTCATCATAACAGCAATGATAAACCTGAAGGACTTTTCAGAAGAATAATAAGAGATGATATTTATAGAGGATTCTATAATTTCTCTTATATGATAAGTTATGACGGATTTAATTTTGACGGATTAAAAATAGAAAAAAATGCTAATATGCTTTTTACAAATTCTTCATTTTACGGACCTTTTCAAATGAGGAATTTTAATTTATTCGGATCTTTAGATTTTACAGATAGTAATTTTGAAAGCGGATTTTTCATTACAATGTCCAATGTTTATAAAGAAATCATTATAAAAAACTCTAAAATAAATATGGATTTTGACATGTCTTTATCAAATTTGCAGTCCATTGATATTGATAATATAACAGCAGACTGTAATTTCTCCATTGCCAATTCTGATATAATAGATAAACTCTCATTTAATCATATTCATTTTAAAAATAATTTCAGTATGCTGAATGCAAGTTTGCAGGGAGAATCCAGTTTTGAAAATATTATTATAGATGGTGATGCTGATTTCAGGAATATGGTATTTTATAAAACATTAAAATTTGAAAATGTAGAAATAAAGGGCAGAACTATACCTTATGAAATTATTGACAATGAAAAAATAGAATTCGTGAATGTTTTAATAAACGGCAAAGTTATAGATGACAATCAAAAAGAGAGAAAAGAAAAAGAGAAAAAAGAATCTCAATTAGAAAAAATCAAAGAGGCAAAGGACAAAATGTACAAAGAAACTTTGCTTAATAATAAATACTCTAAAAGAAAATAGATCTTAAAGTAAATTTCTTTTGTCTTTTAATTCATCTTTTTCTCTTATATCCTTTAATATATCTTTAATTTTTGAATCTTTATTATTAGGATAAATTAAAAGAACTCTGTTTGATTTTACTATAGTTAAATCATCAACTCCATCTATAGCTATAAAAGTATCTTTATCATCATTTATTATGATATTGCTTTTTGCTTCTTTGGCATATACATTTCCAATTATTACATTATTATTATCGTCTTTATCATATATTCTTCCGAGTGCCGAGAATGCTCCTAAATCGTCCCAGAAGAATCTTGATTTTATACATTTAATATTTTTTATTTTTTCCATTATACCGAAGTCGAAAGATATTTTATCTATAGTTTTGAATATTTCTTCTTTTTGATTATCATCTTTGGCTTCTAATGTTTGTACAGTTTTGTTGTATGTATCAGGCATTAATTCTTTTATTGAATTAAGAATATTATCTATAGACCATATAAACATTCCGCTGTTCCATAGATAATTACCATCTTCTAAGAATTTGCATGCATTTTCATAATTAGGCTTTTCTACGAATCTATCAACATTATACACATCATCTTTAATATTATCTTTTATCTTTATATATCCGTATCCTGTTTCTGCTCTGTTAGGCTTAATTCCTACCACTACAACTTCATTAGTATTTTCACTTACTTCAATGGCATTTTCAATAGACTTTATAAATAAATCTTCATTTTTTATTATAGGATCTGCAGGAAGAACTGCAATCATAGCATTTCCTATCTTTTCTTTTATAGAAATAGCACCTAAAGCAATAGCAGCCGCTGTATCTCTTCCCATTGGTTCATATATGATGTTTTTAAAGGAAGGCATATATTTAGCAAATACATCTTTATATCTTTTGCCTGTTATTATGAAAATATTATCTTCACTAGTAATTTTTAATGCTCTGTCTATTGTCTGTTCTATAAGAGATTTATTTTCTATAATACTTAAAAATTGTTTTGGTTTGCTTTCTCTGCTTAGAGGCCATAGTCTTTCACCTATACCGCCTGCCATTATAAGTACTGATTTTTTCATATTGAAGCCTTTGAATAAAAGTATTTTATAGTACCTTATTATATATATAATTAAATAAAAAACAATGATATTGTAGAAAAAGTATTTACATTTCATACATTAAAATAAAAAAAATATATTTTTTGTAAAAAATGTAGTTCTTATATAGTATTAATAAATATAAATACATTAATATTAAATATAATTTAAATATTTTTATTTGACAAAAATTTCATTATGTATTATCTTTTATCGTGTAATGGGAGATTTTTTATTTTTCTTTAAATTTTTGAAATTTGAGAGGTTATATGAATAATACTGAAGAGCTAATATACGATGACGATGATATGCTGTCGCCTATAGATGCGGCGAAAATAGTTGGAGTCTCAAGAACTACAGTTAATTATTGGGTTAGACATTATGGATTAAAGGCTGATGTTACACCCGGCAAGAGATACAAAATTCGTTATGCTGATTTAAAAGCTTTTTTGGCTTTCAACAAGAAAGAAAAAAGAATCAAATTAAAAAGAAAACAGTCCAAATATAAGCTTGCCATAATCGAGCCTATGGAGATCACAAGAAAAAATTATCTTGAATGGCTTAAAGATGATTATGATGTTACATGTATATCTAATTTAGCTGCACCTTTAAAAGAGTTAAAAAAGATTTCACCTGATATCATTCTAATGGATATCAATTTATCAGATGATAAGGATTATTTTTATCTAATAGATGAAATTAAAAAAGAAATTTCTCTAAGAACATCATTGATTATTATTATTACAAAGAGATATAATGAAGATGATGTTGTAAATGGGCTTGAGAAAGGTGCTTGCGATTATGTAAAAAAACCTGTAGGACAAAATGAACTTAAAGCAAGAATTAAAAATGCTATTAGATTTTATGTTGATGTGTAAATAATTATTAAAGCATATTTATAGGGTCTATATCTATTTCTATATAATTGCCTTTGTCTACTGTAAAACTACTATTTAGTTTATTAAAGAAATTTTTTAGCAGTGAATGCGATGGGGTTTTTATAAGAATATTCCATCTGTAATATTTATTTAATTTGCTCATAGCACATGCTGCAGCTCCTAGGATTATTATTTTATCAGAATCATTATAAGTTTCCATTCTGAGCATATCTGCTATTTTATTGGCATCATCTTCTACTTTTTTTTCGTCTATTCCTCTTATTACTAATCTTATTAATCTTGAAAATGGAGGATAATTCAAAGGTGCTTTTCTATTTTCTATTTCTTTATTATAAAAAGATATATAATCATGATTTTTAGCACATTCTATACTATAGTTATTAGGAGAATAAGTTTGAATATATACAACACCATTTTTTTCTCCTCTTCCGCTTCTTCCTGCAACTTGAGTAATAAGATTGAATGTTCTTTCAGCACTTCTAAAATCTGGAATATGAAGCGACATATCCGCTAGAAGTACTCCAACTAAAGTAACATTAGGAAAATCAAGCCCTTTAGCTATCATTTGAGTGCCGACTAATATATCTATTTCTCCATCAGAAAATCTTTTGAATATTTTTTCATAATTTTTTGTTCCGCCTACTGTATCCTGATCCATTCTCTCTACTACAGCATTTGGAAAAAGTATATTTAAATGTTCTTCTACTTTTTCAGTACCGCTTCCTATTCTCTCGAAATGTCCTATTTTACATTCATCACAAAGCTCATCTAAATATTGAGTATATCCGCAGTAATGACACATAACAACATTTTTCTTTTTATGATAAGTAAGAGATACCGAACAATTAGGGCATTCCAAAACTCTCTGACAATATGAACAAGTAACTACAGGAGCATAACCTTTACGATTAAGAAATAGTATAATTTGTTCTTTTTTCTCTAATTTTCTATTTATTTCTTCTGCCAATTTTTGAGTAATCATAGGAAAAGCATCTGCTCTTTTTTCCTTTTTCAAATCTAATATTTTTACTTCAGGCATATTAACTGAGGCCGCCCTTTTCTTTAGGCTTAGAAGTTCTATTTTGCCTATTGAAGCATAATAAAAACTTTCTATAGAAGGAGTGGCGCTTCCTAAAAGCAATGTAGCATTCTCATGAGATTTTCTATAAAAAGCAACCTGTCTGGCATGATATCTTGGAGTATCTCCTGCCTTATAGCTTGTTTCATGTTCTTCATCTATAACTATTATACCTAAATTTGGAGTAGGGGAGAATATAGCACTTCTAGCACCTATAACGATTTTTATCTCATCTTTTTTTATCATCTGCCAATATCTGTATTTAGAGTTAGGAGATAATTTACTATGAAGTACCGCTATTTTTCCTTCAAATCTTTCAGCAAATCTTTTTATAGTTTGAGGTGTTAAAGATATTTCAGGAAGTATAACTATTGCCTGCTTTCCCATATCAACAACTTTCTTTATAGCTTGCAAATATACTTCTGTTTTTCCGCTTCCTGTTACGCCATGAAGAAGAAAAGTTTTTGGATTATTTGATTCTATACTTTCATTAATTTTTTTTAGTACAGCTTCTTGTTCTTCATTAAGTTTTAAATATGGTTTTTGTTTTGCAGGTATTGGTTTTGCTTTTTTTTCTTTTTTGGCTGGAGTACCTACAGGAAGTGCGGCAAATAATGCCTCTCCGAAAGATGAATGATAATAATTACTCATCCATTTTGCTAATTTGAATTCTTTATCTGAACAAATAGGTTCAAGATCAATTCTAGCTTTGATAGGATATACTTTATAGTTACCGTCTATAGTTTCAACTTCTTCTACAACAATACCCTTATTATTTTTACTCTTAATAGGAGCAACAACTCTACATCCTACCAAGCTATCATTAATCTCATCTGGTTTTCTGTATGTAAGTATTTTATCTATAGGCAGATTAAAAACAACTTTAACATACATTATTACATTTTTTCGCGACGTTTTTTATCTTCATATTTAGACATGCAGTTTACGCATCTTAAAGTATAAGGCAAAGCAGTTAATCTCTCTTCATTGATTTCTTCTTTACAGTCAATACATTTACCATAAGTACCATCTTCTATTCTTTTAAGTGCATTATTAAGCATATCTAATTTATCTTTTTCTTTTTGTGAGAAATTCATTAGATTTTGTTTTTCATAAGCCTGAAATGCTATATCCACCATATCACCATGAGAATCATCTTTAAGAGATTCATAAGTTTCATTTCCGCTTAGTAATTCATCTAATGTTTTTCTTTTTTCTTCTAATAATAAATCTTTAAATTTTTTTAACTTCTTAGCAGTCATTATACAAACCTTTAAGTAATATAGTAACCCAATAATAAAGATATTTTAACGTTTTGAGAATTGGAAACGTTTTCTAGCACCAGATCTTCCGTATTTTTTACGTTCAACTACACGAGAATCTCTAGTAAGGAATCCATTTCTTTTTAAAGTAGTTCTGAAGTCTTGGCTTTCACCTACTAAAGCCTTAGCTATGCCATGTCTTACAGCATCAGCCTGAGCAGAAACACCGCCGCCATGAACATTAGCAAATACATCATATTTTCCAAAATTACCTGTTACTTTCAAAGCATCTTCTACTACTTTAAGAAGTGCTGCTCTATTGCAGAAGTATTCAGCATAATTTTTTCCGTTTATTAAAATTTTGCCGCTGCCTAAAGTTATACGAACTCTTGCATTAGCTGTTTTTCTTTTTCCAGTAAAAATAGTTAATTGTTTAGCTGCCATTTTTATCTCCTAATTATATATTTACTACAGTAGGTTTATTAGCTTCATGCGGATGCTCGCTTCCTGCATATACTTTTAACTTCTTAAGATGAAGTCTGCCTAATGGATTATGAGAAAGCATACCTTTTACAGCTATTTTTACCATTCTTTCAGGATTTTTTTCTAATAATTCGCCGTAGCTTATAGCTTTTATACCGCCTGGATAACCTGTATGTCTATAGTGGATTTTTCCTTTCTTTTTATTTCCTGTTAATACTATGTCTTTAGCATTGATAATTATAACATAATCACCATTGTCTAGGTTGTATGCATAGTCTACTTTATGTTTTCCTTTAAGCATATAAGCTGCTCTGCTTGCCACTCTTCCCAATGACTTACCTTTGGCATCTATTATTAGCCAATTTTGCTTTATATCTTTTTGTGATAAAACGTAAGTACTATTTTTTGTTTTTAATGTTTTTTTATCCATAAAATACACACCTTGATTTAACGTTTTAAAAAAATTTGGTAGTTTTAATCTTAAAAATGTAACGGTGCGTAATTATAACATGAATATATTGTAAAGTCAAATTTAATTTATAAAATTATTTTGACAATTTGAATTGATGCTTTTAGTCCGATAAGCTTAATTATTTTAAGAGATTTTATTATTCCTATTATTCTTATAAAATGTATAGTATTTTTTGCTTTGATTATTTTAGGCATATTCTTTACACCTATTATTTTTATGATGTTTCTTAATTTTTTTATACCTACTATTTGTACTATTTTTGATATTTTTGCTATTTTACTCATTTTATTATGATACCGATTTTATTTCAGAGGCATATTATCTAATAATCTAGTAGCCCCGCAGTAGCATGATAAAAGTATTATTGAATTTTTTGATGCTGTTTCTACATTAATTAAAGTTTCTTTATCCGCTATATGAACATATTCTAATTTGAGCATTTTATGAGGCTTTATATTATTTTTTATTATATCTAATAAATATGATGATTTAGTACCTCCTTTTTTAAACTCTTCTCTTGCTTCTTTGAGAAGTTTATATATTACAGCAGCTTCTTCTTTTTCTCTGTCGCTTAATAATCTATTTAAACTGCTTAAAGCCAGCATATTTTTATCTCTTACTATAGGAATAGTTTTTAATGCTATATTATAATTCAAATCTTTTATTATTTTTTTTATTATGAATACTTCCTGATAATCATATTCAGTTAAATATACATGAGTAGGATATATTATATTAAAGAGTTTTAACATTGTTGTTATTATGCCTCTATAATATATAGGTCTGGAAATTATATTGAATTTACTGTTATCTACATTTATATGAATGGCATAATCATCAGGTATCATCTCTTCTACAGACGGCAAAAATAATGCATCAGCCTGACATTCTTCTAAAAGTTTTTTATCATTGTCTAAATCTTGAGGGTATCTTTCTATATCTTCTACCTTTGTAAATTGAAGCGGATTAAGAAATATACTCACAATTATAATATCACATTCTTTTTTTGCTTTTTTTATTAAATCTGCATGTCCTTCATGTAAAGCTCCCATAGTTGGAATTAAAGCTATAGACTTATTTTTATTATCATTAATAAATTTATATGCACTTTTTATATTTTTTAATATAGTGAAAGACATATTTTAATCCATTTTTTTATTCATTTTGTCCTGATTTGTCGCAGGTTCATAAAAATACAATGCCAGTATAGTTTGAAGTGGAAACATTATAATAGCTTCAATAAACATACTAAATCTTCTTATAGTATATATAATATCTTTTTTAAGTACAAATACATTCACTATATAAAGTATTTTACTAGCGGCAAATGCCAAAAAGAGTAATATTATTAAAAAATAAGGCAATGTATTTGGTGCCGGTAATATAGTAAGATATTTAGGTGTTTCATTATTATTGCAATTAACTATAAAAAGATATATTCCAAATAAATATATAAAAGCAAATATTACATCTAATATAATTGTAATAAGTTCAGCTTTTTTATGTGAAATTTCAGGATAAAGTAAAGTTCCGCATGATCTGCACTGTTTAGCGTATTTATCATTCACTGTTTTACAAGATTTACATTTAATAGTTTTAGCCATAGTTCTAGAATAGCTCCTTCTTTATTGTCAATATTATCGTAACTATTGTTTAAAAAATAATCATATTTATAAATTGTAAAATTGTCAACTATTATAATAAATTAAAAATTA
>CASGDY010000029.1 GCA_949300355.1 uncultured Brachyspira sp. | reverse complement strand
TAAAGAGCTATCAGATTTAAGAAAAGGTCATAAAGATTTGGAAGATTCTATCTTGTCCAATAATGCCAAATATGAAGAAGTTCTAAATAATATTAATAGCATCAATGATAAATTGGATTCTACTTCAGAAGAGCATAAAAAAGAAATAGACAGTTTAAACACTAAATTAGAAGAGACAAGAGAGGAGCAAACTAAATTTTTAGAGGAAGAGAAAGAAACTTTAAATAATCTCAAAGAAGAGCTATCTAATAATTTTGATAATAAGATAGACGAAAAAATCGATGAGAAGATAGAAAAGAACAATGCTAATTATAACAGCATAATGTTAGAGCAGAATCTCAAAAACTTTAAAGAGTTATCAGATTTAAGAAAAGGTCATAAAGATTTAGAAGATTCCATCAATGAAAATATTTTGAAATATGATGAATTAATAAGTCAATTAGAAAGCAAAATAGCAAACTTTAATAATAAAGAAGAGCCATTTTTAGATGATGAAAACAATGAGTATGATAATATTGATGAAAAAATCGATGAGAAGATAGAAAAAAATAATGCTAATTATAACAGCATAATGCTGGAACAAAATCTTAAAAACTTTAAAGAATTATCAGATTTAAGAAAGCATTATAAAGATTTAGAAGAAGAGGTTAGCAGACTTTCTAATAAAGATATTCAATATAATCCTAATAATTCTAACTTTGAAGAGTTTGCTGATATTATCAATAAAAGATTAAATAATCAGGAAGCAAAAAATGATGAGTTTATAAAAGCTGTAAATGATATTTTAAATAAAAATAACATAAAGTATGAACAGCTGTTTGATTCAGTAAATAGAAAGTCTGAAGTTAATAATGTAAGAAATAATTCTGAGCATGTTAGGTATGTGAAAAATAATGATGACAGATGCAAAGATATTAATGATAGCAGAGTGGCTAAAGATATTAAAAGATTAGATAAAAAAATAAGCGATGTTACTATATTATCCATTTCTATTTTTGCAATTATAGTTGTGATATTTTTAGCATATCAATTACTATGATTTTTTATGAATATAATATATGGATATGTTTTTAGATAATAAAGCAGATAAATTTATCTATGAAAGAGAATATTTATCATTAGGCTATAAATATATATGCGGCATTGATGAAGTAGGCAGGGGTTGTTTATTCGGACCTGTTACTGCTGCCGCTGTTATAATGCCTTTAGAATTTTATAATGAAACAGAATTAATAAAAGAAAATATAGTTGAAGATATTGATGATTCAAAAAAAATATCTGCCAAAAAAAGAGATGAGCTTTATGATAAAATTATAGATAAGGCTTTATGCTATAGTATTTACTCTGTTGATTCAAAAACTATAGATGAGATAAATATTTATAATTCTGTAAAACTTGCTATGGTTAATGCTGTTAATAATTTGAATATTAAACCTGACATATTATTAATAGATGCTATGAAATTGGATACAGATATAAAGCAATGTTCCATAATAAAAGGTGATTCTAAATCATATAGTATAGGCTGTGCAAGCATATTAGCAAAAGTATACAGAGACAGGATGATGAATGAGCTTCCTGATTCGTATCAGAAATATAAAGTTGCAAAAAATAAAGGATATGGAACTAAAGAGCATATGAAATATATAGAAATGTATGGACCTAGCGATATGCATAGATATTCTTTTGAGCCTATGAAATCAAATTATAAAAAAACTGAAGATGATTTATTATTATTATAAAATACTTGTTTTTGATAAATTTTATGATAATATACTTATATGATTAATAATATAAAATTAATAGCAACAGACTTAGACGGTACATTTTTTAATAGCAGGAGTTCTATAAGCGATTATAATAAAAATATTTTTCAATTTCTAATGAAAAATGGTATAGAAATAATACTTGCTACAGGAAGATCTTTTAGCGGCATGAAATCTTATAAAGATATTCTTTCTAATGATAACTATTCAATAATATTTAATGGTGCTGCAATAATAGATAATGACGGTAATTTTGTATATGATAAGTTTATCGCTTCTAATATATCAAAATCTATTATAGATATTTATGATGAATATGATGTTCATTTACATGTTTATAAAGGCAATAGTCATATAGCATCAGAATCAGATTTTTATCTAGAAAAATATATAAAAAAATCAAAAAATAATGATGTATCTATTGGTTTAGAAAATATTAAAGATTTTGAGTTTAATAAAATGGTATTTATAGGCGATAGAGAAGAACTAGAAAGGCTTCAAAATGATATAAGAAATAATTTTAATGTACATACATGTTTTTCTCATACTAATTTTCTAGAGGTGTTAGCTTCTGGCATTAATAAAGGCAGTGCTTTAGAATGGATATGCAATCAAAAAGGCATAAATAGAGATGAAGTAATAGCTTTCGGCGACAATTATAATGATATTGAAATGATAGAGTATGCTGGTGTTGGAGTTGCTATGGAAAATGCAGAAGAAGCATTAAAGAAAAAAGCTGATTATATATGTTTAACTAATGATGAGGACGGAGTAGGTAAATTCCTTAAAACATATATGAAATTTTAATACTGTTTAAATATATTTTTGTTAGTATGCTATTGACATTTTTTTTATTTAATGTTATATTGCTTTCAATGTCTATGCGGGAATAACTCAGTTGGTAGAGTTTCTGCTTGCCATGCAGACTGTCGCGGGTTCGAGTCCCGTTTCCCGCTCATTAATAAACCCCAATAGATGTATTCTTTTCTATTGGGGTTATTTTTTTTATTTTTAATTTTAAAGGTATTGCTAAAATGGATATTAAAGATTTAAATTTTGAAACTTCAACAGATGAAAAAGATTTAGTTACATTAAAAATCACTATTTCTAAAGATGCTTATGATAAAGAATTAGAAAATCAAATAGAATATTATAAGCCTAGAGTTAATGTTAAAGGTTTTAGAGTAGGTCATGCTCCTAATAATATTATACTTTCAAGATACAGAGAGGCTTTAGAAGGTGCTACTAATGAAGTTTTAATAGAAGATGCTTGGAATACTTATCATGATGAAAAAAATGTTAAGGCTTTAGGTACTCCTAAACTTCTTAATTTAGAAAAAAAAGACGACGGACTTCATCTTGATTATGAATATTATCCTATACCTGAATTTGATTTGCCTGATTTGGCTTCTATAAATGTAGAAAAAAATAAATATATAGTTGATGATAATGTTGTAGAAGCAGCTTATAAGCTTTCTCTTCAAAGATTTTCTCATTTTGAAGAAAGTGAGTTAAAATCTGAACTTGGAGACAGAGTTTTTGTTAAAATAGAATTTGATGATGATGCAAATAAAAAATATGATAAAGAACTTACAGTAGTTGCCAGCGATGATGAAAATGAAAGTATATTTGCTAAAAATGCTGTAGGCGTAAAAAAAGATGATAAAAAACTTCTTAAAACTTTTGTTGATGGCAGAGAAGCTACTTTAATAATGAATATAGTAAAAGTAGAAAAACCAGATATGAAAGATGATTCTAAAGAAGAAGACAGACAAAAAGTAAAAGAATCATTAAAAGAGCACTTGATAAAAAGAGCAGAAGACAGAGCTAACAGCGAACTTATTAATGATACATTATTTAATAAATTAATAGAGTTAGTTAATATTACTCTTCCTAAAGGTTATTTTGAAGAGCAATTAGAAATTTCTTTAAATGAATTTGAAAGATCTATGTCTAGCAGAGGAATGAGTAAAACTGATTTCTTAATTTCTGTTGCTAAAACTGATGAAGATATCAAAAAAGAATATGAGGAAAATGTAAGAAAGCAAATCACTTTTGATATGATTATGGCTAAACTTTCAGAAACTTATAAAGATTCTATAACAGTAAATGAAGATAAAGCAAAAGAATACACTAATAGAATGTATCAGTATCAAAGCTATATGGGACTTGCTAAACTTCCTAAAGAAGAACAGCAAAATATAATCAATTATATAATGCGTGATGCTCAAACAAGAGCAACTTCTGAAGCTATAATGGATTATGTAAAAGAGCATGTAAATGTTTCAGAAAAAGATGCAGGTGAATTCAAGCCTGAAGAAAGCGATATTTGGGGCGGATATTAATAATTAATTGTAGTTAAAAGGTTATTAGAGAGGTAATATATAGAATGGAGAAGAATTATATGACTATACCTTATGTAATAGAGCAAACAAGCAGAGGAGAACGTTCCTACGATATATATTCCAGACTTTTAAAAGATAGAATTATATTTTTGGGCGGTGAGATTAATGATGATGTTGCTAATGTAGTTATAGCACAGCTTTTATTTTTGGAATCAGCTGACCCTGAAAAAGATATTTCTTTATACATTAATAGTCCTGGAGGAGTTGTTACAGCTGCTTTAGGTATGTATGATACTATGCAGTATGTTAAGCCTGATGTTGCTACTTTATGTGTCGGACAGGCTGCTTCTGCGGGCGCTTTGCTTCTTGCAGGAGGAGCTAAAGGTAAAAGATTTGCTACTGCTAATTCAAGAATAATGATTCACCAGCCTTCAGGAGGTTCCAGAGGTATGGTTACTGATATGGAAATACAATTAAAAGAAACTATTCGTTTGAAAAGCATACTTAATAATATTATGGCTAATCATACAGGTCAGGATATTAAAAAACTTGAAGCTGATATGGATAGAGATTATTTTATGAGTGCTGATGAAGCTAAAGAATACGGCATCATAGATAAAGTTTTCTCAAGCAGAGAATAATTTTTTAATCTGGAAATATATAAAGCTAATAATCTTTTTATTAAGTTTATTAGCTTTTATTTTTCTTTTTTTATTGTAATTTTTTATTGCAATAGTTTTATTATAATATAGAATATGCTAACTAAATTATTGTTGTTTTTATAAAAAATAACATGGTTGATATTGGAGAGATATGTCTAAAAAGAATAATGATAAGAAAGAGGTTTGTTCTCTTTGCGGAAGAGAATTAAAAGAATTAAACCGATATATTGAAGGTAATGAAGGATATTTATGTTCAGATTGTTCTTCCATAGCGAATGACTATTTTAACATGAATATGCAGAAAAAAAAATCTAAAGAAAAAGATTATGAAATAAAAATAGTTCCTCCTAAACAGATTAAATCTTTACTTGATGAATATGTTGTAGGGCAGGATTATGCTAAAAAAGTATTGTCTGTAGCTGTTTATAATCATTATAAGAGAATAACACAGAATGCTGAAGATAAAAATGATGTAGAAATAGAGAAGTCTAATGTACTTTTGATAGGGCCTACAGGAAGCGGTAAAACATTATTAGCAAGAACTTTAGCTAAGGCTTTGAATGTGCCTTTTGCTATTGCTGATGCTACTACTGTAACAGAGGCTGGTTATGTAGGCGATGATGTTGAGAATATACTATTAAGACTCATACAGAATGCTGACGGAGATATAAAATTAGCTGAAAAAGGCATAATATATATTGATGAGATAGATAAAATTTCACGCAAAAGCGAATCCCGTTCCATAACAAGAGATGTATCAGGTGAAGGAGTTCAGCAGGCATTATTAAAAATAGTTGAAGGCACTGTTGCTACTGTTCCTCCTCATGGCGGAAGAAAGCATCCTCATCAGGATAATTTGCATATAGACACTTCTAATATACTTTTTATATGCGGAGGTGCTTTCATTGATATAGAAAAGTCTATAGCTGAAAGAACTTCTAAAAAAGGACTTGGTTTTGCTGCTGAAGTTAATTCTATGGATAATCTCAATTATGATGAGATAATGAAAAATATTGCTACTGAGGATTTAGTTAAATATGGTCTTATACCTGAACTTATAGGAAGACTTCCTGTTATAGCTACTTTAGAAGAGCTTAAAGAAGAAGAGCTATTAAAAATATTAAAAGAACCTAAAAATGCTTTAACTAAACAGTATCAGAAATTATTTTCTTATGACAATATAGAATTAAAAATAGATGATGAGGCATTAAAATCTATAGTTAAAAAGACTATGGAAGAGCATACAGGTGCTAGAGGTTTAAGAGCATTATTTGAACGTGTTATGCTTGATGCTATGTATGATATGCCTAATGAAGCTAAAGAAAAGCAAGTATTTGAGCTTGATAAAAAATATGTTAATGAAAAATTAGGTATTGATGATTAATGATTATCAATATTTTAGTTTTATCTTTAATAAAATATAATTCACAAACTAAAAATTTTATATAGGGGTTTTTAATGTTACCAGTAAATGATTTAAGAAAAGGCGATGCTATAATTTTAGGCGGAGAAACTTATTTAGTAGTAGATGCACATTTTCACAGAGCACAGCAAAGAAAAGCAAATGTTAAGACAAAATTAAAAAATATGCTTAAAGGAAATATGATAGAAAAAACTTTTTCTTCTACAGAAAGCGTTGAAGAAGCTGATTTATCATATAAAAAAGCTCAGTACCTTTATGAAGAAGGCGACAGTTATGTATTTATGATATTAGACAATTATGAACAAGTTCATGTAAGTGCTGATATATTAGGAGAGAGCAAATATTATTTATTAGACAGCTGTGAAGTTGATTTACAATACATTAATGATGAAGTTACAGCAGTACGTTTCCCTATTCATGTAATATTAGAGGTTACTTATACAGAACCTGGATTTAAAGGAGATACTACTGGTACTACTTTAAAGCCTGCAAAACTTGAAACAGGTATAGAAGTTAATGTACCTTTATTCATAAATATAGGCGATAAAATTAAAGTTGATACTAGAGATGACAGCTATGTTGAACGTGTAAATAAATAATGCTTTACATATTATACATCATTTCAGCTTTATTCTTATTAATAACTATATTTTTTATAAAAGTTAATTATTTGATATATATTGCAATAGCTTTTTTTATACTTCATATAATATTTACTAAATCTATTTTTATGACTATAAAAAAGCTATTGTATTTAATACCTTATTTCCTAGCTATATTCATAATTCAGGTTTTAAACTCCAGAGGCGAATATTATAATTTATTTGGATTCTATATTGATAAAGTAGGGGCTGATTTTACTATCATTTACTTTATTAGAATAGCTTCTGTACTTTATTTCCTATCAATTTTCTTTATTATCATAAAAAAGTTAAAAGTTCCTAACGGGTATATTTTTGATGAGATGATAAGAATAAGTATTTTTATGAAAATAGTTAGAAAGTCATTTTTTGCAGAGTTTGCTAAAATAAGAGATAAAAATAAAACTTTTCAAGAAAAACTTAATTTAATAAAGAATTTACTTGAGAATGTTTATAATGATTCTTTTAAGCTTTATCCTTATGATATGCTTATTTCACACTATAGAAATTTAAAAAAATAGATTCATTTTCATTTCCCGCCCTTTATATTTACTGTTTTATTTTCGATATTAGTTTTTTTATTTTTTATTGTCTAATTCAGTATTACAGCATCCCACCCAAGCGGAGGCTATATTTTTTGTATATTCAACGCACGGTGAGCGAATCTAAAACTTTAAATCAGGTTATAAATACAATTTTTATTATATTATAAATTTTGCTAAACGTGCGGTAAGGAATATAACAAACATAATCACAGCTAGGGTGGGGCATGCTTTTTTATTATTTAGCCTTATATATAATAAATTTTATAATTCAAAGTTGATCTTAAATCTAATGGGCGGGGTATGTAATTGATTTTAACAAAAAAAGGAAATCAGCAGAACCGACTTCCTTTTTTATTAAATTTATTTTTTTGAATTATTTTTCTAAATATGAATAATGGAATCTGTATTTAGCTAAAGGATCAAGTTTATAATCTTTAAGCTGTTTTGAAACCATTAAAGCATTTGCTCTGTAATGTATAGGTATTATAGGCATATCATACATAAGTATTTTTTCAGCATCATGAAGAACTTTCATTCTTTCCTGAGGATTAACTATATGCTTAGAGCTTTCTATAAGTTTATCATATTCAGGATTGTTGTATCCAGGATTGCTTGGAGCATAACTTAAATATAATTCAAGCATAGTCATAGGATCATTATAATCGCCAGTCCAGCCGCTTAAAACCATTTGATAGCTTAAATCTCTGAAACTCTGAAGTATAACAGCCCATTCTCTAGGTACTATAACAGCATCAACACCAATATTTTTCCACATTTGCTGTATAGCTTCAACCATAACAACATTACCGTCATTTGCTACTAAAACCTCTAAAACAGGATAATTTTCACCATTAGGATAACCAGCCTCAGCCATTAGTTTTTTAGCTTCTTCTATATTTTTCTGATAATCATTACTCTGTACGCTTATATAATCTCCTCCTTTAGCTCTGAACTCGCCTTCATAATCACTGATTAGAGGAGGAACGAATGCACCAGCAGGTTTCTGACCAGATTTGTTTATAGAATCTACTATATAGTTTCTGTCAATGGCAAGAGCTAATGCCCTGCGAACTCTAGAATCTTTCAATGCTTCATTAGTTAGATTCATTTCAAAGAATACAGTGCCATAAGCCTGATTCATAACTATTAAACCTTCTTTCTGAAGATTGTCAACTTCCTGAGCAGGTACTAAATTAGAAAAATGTATTTGTCCGTTTCTCAAAGCAGCTAATGCAGTGTTTTTATCTGATATCATTGATATTGTAATTTTTTTAGCAACTATAGAGTCTTTATCATAATAGTTGGTATTGATTTCCATAACTATTCTGTCATCTCTAACTCTTTCAGTCATTTTATAAGGACCATTTCCTATATAGCTTTCAGGTGAAGAAACCCAATCATCACCGTATTTTTCTATAATGTCTTTTCTAACGGGTACAAACATATCTGCAAGCTCTAAAAAATATGCAGTAGGATTTTCTAATGTTATTTCTATTGTGTAATCATCAATCTTTTTTATACCTAATTCTTCAACATTCACATCGCCGCTGGATATTTTTAATGCATTTTTTACAGGAGCCATAAGCGAAGCATAAGGAGCAGCAGTATTAGGGTCTACAAATCTTCTATACCCGTAAATAAAATCATCAGCAGTTACAGGCACTCCGTCAGACCATTTTGCATTTGTTCTTAAATAGAATGTATAAGTAATTCCGTCTTCACTCATTTTATAATTTTCAGCTATTCCACCAACTAATTTTCCATCTTTGTCTTTTTTCATAAGACCCTCAAAAAAATGTCTTATATAAACAGTACCTGCACTTGCTGTATTAAGATGCGGGTCTATAGTAGCAACTTCTCCTCCTAAAGATACAACTATAGAATCATCTTGAGTTTCTTTAGATGAACATGAAAATATAAAAAGTAATAATATAACTATTGAGATCAAAATTTTTTTCATTGTATTTATCCTTTTATAGAGTATGCTATATTTTAGTATAAAATTATAAAAAGTACAAATTTATGCACACTATTATTTTATGATTTTTAAATTTATTAAAAATATAATTAATTATTTAGGATCTATATAGCAATAATTGAATCTATGTCTTCCAAATGGGTTTAAAACAAGACCTTTTAAATTACTTGATACCATAAATGAATTGCCCATATAGTATAAAGGTATAATAGGCATTTCATCTAATAATATAGCTTCAGCCTGTTTCATATTTTCCATTCTTAAATTATTATTTGTGTATGTTGTTTTAGCTTCTGTTATAAGTTCATCGTATTTAGCATTAGAAAAACCCGAATGATTAATTTTTCCATAACTAGCCATAATATCAAGCATATTTATAGGATCATAATAATCTGACTCCCATCCAACTAATGCAATTTGATATTTTTTTTGGTTAAGATATATTAATGTAACTTCAAATTTTTCTTTTGTAAGTTTTATATCAATATTGAGATTATCCTTCCACATTTTTTGTATATGCTTTCCAACCTCATAAAGTAATCCTGGATATGCTTTTAATTCTAAAGTAGGATAATTTTTTCCATTAGGATATCCGGCCTCAGCCATCAATTCTTTAGCTTTTATTACATTTTTCTCATAATTATCAATATCTATAAAGTTTGATGATTCTTGCCTAAAATAAGTGTTTATACCTTTTATAGCGGTTGGTATAAATGCTCCAGCAGGGATTTTATATGTTTTAGATATTTTAGATATACTATTAACTAAATATTTTCTATCTATAGCTAGTGATAATGCTTCTCTTACTCTTTTATCATTTAATGCTTTATTTGTTATATTTAATTCTAAATAAGTTGTTCCTATAGGTTCGCTTGATCTAATTAATTCTTTTTCTTTAAGATATTTTATTTCATTAGTTGATAGATCTAAGGCAGAAAAATGCACTTCATTTTTAATTATTTTTTCTGTCATATCAAATATATTAGCACTTGATATAAAAGTAAGGCTTTCTGCAACTATTTCATTTTGATCATAATAAAAAGGGTTTTTTTCAAATATGATTTTTTCATTTTCTATTCTATCTTTAAGTATATATTGTCCATTGCATATGTAATTTTCCGGTTTTAAAATCCAATCATTTCCATACTTTTCTACTATATCTTTTCTTAATGGCATAAATATAGTAGAAGATGCTAATAAATCGGTAAAATATAGAGACGGCCTTTCCAATTGCACTTTTAATGTATTTTCATTTATAACTTCTATCCCTAAATTTGTAATATCCATAATTCCAAGATTTATATTTTTAGCATTTTTTATTATTTCAAGTATATTTGAATATGGAACATTGACTTTCTTGTCTAAAGCCCTTTTCCAACTATATTCAAAATCTTCAGCTGTTACCGGTTTTCCGTCAGACCATTTTGCATTTGTTCTTAAATAAAAAGTATATGTTGTTCCATCTTCAGATATATCCCATTTTTCTGCTATTCCAGGCTTTATATCATTATTTTTATCAATTTTTGTGAGGCCTTCAAAGGCATGTAATATGTATATACCTGTTACCTCTATTGGGTTTAGTGTGGGATCTAATTTTACAGGTTCATTTCCCATATTAATAATTATATCTTTACCTGAATTTGCAGTATGATTTTGATTATTACAAGAAAGTATTATCAGCAATACAAAAATGAAGAATATTTTTTTTATGTACACAGATACCTCCTAATTGAAGATGCTAATATTTATTAATAATTATATTTTTATTTTATATAAAGTCAATATAATCAAATATTGGAATAATCTTTAAGCGATATACATTCTGTTTATTAATTTATAATATAATTTTAACTATACTTTTATACTAATACCGGGTATACATTAAGTTGCTTTAGGGTATTATGTATTTTTTAGTTCACATTGAATTATACAATTCTCATAAAAATTATATATAAAGATTTAAATAGTTACACAGTTTCACAATAAGTAGTTTTATTTTTCGTTAAAAATATTTTTATATTTATATTTTTTATTATAATATTATTTTATTCACAATAAAAAAGACTTATTATATATGCTGTAAAATTATAAATAATCTAAAGAAAATTTTATAAATAAAATTAAAAAAAATACCTGCAAATGAAAATTCAGTTGACAATTGAATTTAATTTTACTATACTAGAGTTTATTAAAATAACTATAAAAAATTAAGCGGAGGTATTTCATGGATTTCAAAGCCTTATATAAACAAAAACTAACAACTGCTGATGAAGCGGTTAAAGTAATAAAATCTGGTGATTGGATTGACTACGGATGGGTTACTGCTACAGTAATAGATTTGGATAAAGCTCTAGCAAAAAGATTGCCTGAATTGACAGATCTTAATTTCAGAGGCGGTATATTAATGTGGGAGCCTGAAATTTTTAAGATAGATAATCCTGAAAAACATATTACTTGGAATTCATGGCATATGTCAGGTTTAGAAAGAAAAGCAGTTGATAAAGGTTTTTGTTTCTATGATCCTATTCGTTATTCAGAAATGCCTAGATATTATAGAGAATTGCCAAGAGGAATAGATGTAGCTATGTTCCAAGTATCAGAAATGGATGAAAACGGCTATTTCAATTTCGGTCCTAACTCTTCACATATGCAGGCTATGCTAGAAAGAGCAAAATGTGTAATAGTAGAAGTAAATAAAAATATGCCTAGATGTTTGGGCGGAAGCATAGGAGGAGAAGCTGTACATATTAATCAGGTAGATATGATAGTAGAAGGAAGCAATACTCCTATAAAAGAAATGCCTGCAGGCGGAGCTACAGAAGTAGATAAAACAGTAGCTAAACTTATAGTAGAAGAAATACCTAACGGAGCTTGTTTGCAATTAGGTATAGGCGGTATGCCTAATGCTGTAGGTTCATTGATAGCTGAATCTGATTTGAAAGATTTAGGTGTTCATACAGAAATGTATGTTGATGCTTTTGTTGATATATCTTTGGCTGGAAAAATTACAGGTTCTAAAAAGAATATAGACAGAGGCAGACAAACTTATGCATTTGGTGCTGGTACTAAGAAATTATATGATTATATACATAATAATCCTGAATGTTTATCAGCTCCTGTAGATTACACTAATGATGTAAGAGTAATTTCTTCTATAGACAATTTTATGTCAATAAACAATGCTGTAGAAATAGATTTATTCGGACAGGTAAGTGCTGAGTCAACAGGATTCAAGCACATAAGCGGTGCCGGCGGACAATTAGACTTTGTATTAGGAGCTTATTTATCTAAAGGCGGTAAGAGTTTTATATGTTTATCTTCAACTGTAACAGGAAAAGACGGACAATTAAAATCAAGAATAGTTCCAAGTTTTGCTAATGGTACAGTAATTACAGATACTAGAGCTAATACTCATTATGTAGTAACAGAGTATGGTAAAGTAAACTTGAAAGGTTTAACTACTTGGCAGAGAGCTGAGGCCTTAATCTCCATAGCACATCCTGATTTGAGAGATGGATTAATAAAAGAAGCAGAAAAAGCTAAAATTTGGAGAAAAAGTAACAAATAATAGAGAAAATATCAATAACTTTTATATACTATTAATTAAATAAAATAATATTGTTAAAGGAGAAGCAAATGTTTAAAACAACAGAAAAGCATGAAGAACTTCGTGCTAAAATCAGAGCATGGGCTGAAGAAGTTGTAACTCCAATAGCTCATGAGCACGATCAAACAGGTAAATTTCCAACAGAAGCTGTAAAACAATTAGGTAAAGGCGGATTAGATATTATGGGTTTGCCTTTTGAAACAAAATACGGCGGAGCAGGATTCGACAATATTGCTTATGCTATAGCTGTAGAAGAGCTTTCAAGGGTAGACGGAAGTATGGGCGTAATTTTATCAGCTCATTGTTCTTTAGGCAGTTATCCTATCTATGCTTTCGGTACTGAAGAACAAAAGAAAAAATATTTAGTTCCTCTTGCTGAAGGTAAAAAATTAGGTGCTTTCGGTTTAACTGAACCTGAAGCTGGATCTGATGCAGGCGGTACAGAAACTACTGCTGAATTAAAAGGCGATCACTATATATTAAATGGTGAAAAAATATTCATTACTAACTCTATAGAAGCTGAAACTTATGTAGTATTTGCTGTTACTACTCCTGGTATCGGAACTAAAGGTATCAGTGCTTTCATCGTTGAAAGAGGTTGGGAAGGTTTTGAATTTGGTGAAAAATACGACAAATTAGGTATTCGTGCTTCTGCTACAGCTCAGTTACTTTTCGATAACGTTAAAGTTCCTAAAGAAAACTTGCTTGGTAAAGAAGGACAAGGATTCAAAATTGCTATGCAGACTCTTGACGGCGGTCGTA
This sequence comes from uncultured Brachyspira sp., assembly GCA_949300355.1. GTDB lineage: Bacteria > Spirochaetota > Brachyspiria > Brachyspirales > Brachyspiraceae > Brachyspira. The sequence continues at coordinate 19,324 of CASGDY010000029.1, read as the reverse complement.
TAGGTATCGCTGCTCAGGCATTAGGTATCGCTCAAGGTGCTTATGAAGCTGCTGTTGCTTATTCTAAAGAAAGAATACAGTTCGGTCGTCCTATTGCTCAGCAGCAAGCTATCGGTTTCAAACTTGCTGATATGGCTACTAAATTACGTGCTGCTAGACTTCTTATCTACAGTGCTGCTGCTATGAAAGACAGACATGAACCTTATGGTACTGAATCTGCTATGGCTAAATTATATGCTTCTGAAATAGGTTTGGAAGTTGTTAACCAAGCTCTTCAAATACATGGCGGTAACGGATATATTAAAGGTGCTTATATAGTAGAAAGAGCTTATCGTGATGCTAAGATCTGTACTATTTATGAAGGTACAAGTGAAATTCAGAAAGTTGTTATTTCTGCTTCTATACTTGGTAAAATGCCTAAAGCTCCTGTTGCTGCTGCTGGTCCTATGGCTAAAAAAGGTCCTATTACTGGTGAAAGAAGAAATATCATCTTCAAAGAAGGTTCAGCTCAAGATAAAGTTGACGCTTTAGTAGCTGCTCTTAAGAAAGATGGAATCGACTTCTCTGTAGGTATTGATATTAATACTCCTATTGTTAATGCTGAAAGAGTTGTTTCTGCTGGTAAAGGTATAGGTGCTAAAGAAAATATGAAACTTGTTGAGGACTTAGCTAAAGCTGCTGGTGCTGCTATAGGTTGTTCTCGTCCTGTTGCTGAAGAATTGAAATACTTGCCTATTATCAGATATGTTGGTATGTCAGGTCAGAAATTCAATGGTAACTTATACATAGCTTGCGGTATTTCAGGTGCTAACCAACACTTAAAAGGTATCAAAAACGCTTCTATCATCGTAGCTATCAATGTTAAAGGTTCTGCTAAAATCTTCAAAAATGCTGACTATGGTATCGTTGGAGATGTTAAAGAGATTCTTCCATTGCTTACTAAAGCTCTTGATACTGGCGCTAAGAAACCTGCAGAAGTACCATATAAGAAGATGAAAAAGATTACTCCTAAGAAAACAATCGAAATACCTAAAATCTATGTATGTAGCGGTTGTGGTTATGAGTATAATCCATTCATTGGTGACCCTGAATCAGAAATAGCTCCAGGTACAGACTTTACAGCTCTTCCAGAGGAATGGGTATGTCCTGAATGTAGTGAAGAAAAAGCTAACTTCATTAAGGCTTAAGTTATAAATTAATTATTAATAATTTTTGAGGAGGAAAATAATGCATTGCGTTAGAAAAGTTACTGAAGATTTATATTGGGTTGGAGCGAATGAACATCGCTTGGCTCTATTTGAAAATGTACACCCTTTAACTAAAGGTGTTTCTTATAACTCTTATGTTCTTTTAGATGAAAAAACAGTTCTTTTTGATACAGTTGACTGGGCTGTTTGCAGACAATTCTTAGACAACTTAGAATATGTTTTAAACGGTAAAAAACTTGACTATATGGTTATTAACCACATGGAACCAGATCATGCTGCTTCTATAGATGAAGTTTTAATCAGACACCCTGAAACTAAAGTTATTGCTACTGAAAAAGCTTTCATGTTCATGGATCAGTTTGGATTCACTATTCCTGAAGACAAAAAAGAACAAGTAAAAGAAGGCGACAGCAAAAAATTCGGTAAACACGAAGTTGCTTTCGTAGCTGCTCAAATGGTACACTGGCCAGAAGCTATGGTTACTTTTGATACTACTAATGGCGTATTATTCTCTGCTGATGCTTTCGGTTCTTTCATCGCTTTAGACGGAAGATTATTCAATGACGAAGTTAACTTCGACAGAGATTGGTTAGATGAGGCTAGAAGATATTATACTAACATCGTTGGTAAATATGGCCCTCACGTACAAAACTTACTTAAAAAAGCTGGCGGAATCATTGACAAAATTAAAATGTTCTGTCCTTTACATGGACCAGTTTGGAGAAACAATTTAGGTTATATCCTTGATAAGTACAACAAATGGAGTACTTATGAGCCTGAAGAAAAAGGTGTATTAATCGTATATGCTTCTATGTATGGTAATACTGAAAATATGGTTGGCGTTTTAGCTGCTAAATTAGCTGAAAAAGGCGTTACTAATATAGCTATGCATGATGTATCAAGCACTCATGTTTCTTACTTGATTTCTGATACTTTCAAATTAAGCCATGTTGTATTAGCTTCTGTTACTTACAACCTTAATATTTATCCTCCAATGCATGACTATTTGAATGATATGAAAGCTCTTAACGTTCAAAAACGTAAGTTTGCTATCATAGAAAATGGTTCTTGGGCTCCTAAATCTGGTGCTTTAATGCAAGAGTTCATTGAAAACAACTTAAAACAATGCGAAGTATTAGATGCTCAAGTTTCTGTTTCTTCTTCTATGAAAGCTGCTAACGTAGGCGAAATGGATGCTTTAGTAGACGCTATAGTTGAATCTATTAATAAATAATAATACCATAATTATTTATTAATCTATATAATAAAGACCGATTCAGGTGATAAACTTGAATCGGTTTTTTGTTAAACCATTTTTAAATTTTGACGAAAATAAAAAATAATATGGATAATATAAAAGGAAATAATTTTTTATGGTAAGTATTAAAAGACAAAGACAGATTAAGTTATTTTTTATATTATCTATTATATTAATTGTAATAATTTCTTTATTTATTATATTTGGGTATTTTCCTTACGGACTTCATAAAAAAGATATGTCTGAAGTTAAAATACCTAAAGATAATATTGCTTATGTAAGCGTTAAAAGTCTTGATAAAAGCATACTCAAATTTTCTGATTCCATATACGCTTATAGAATATCTCATGATGAATCTATGTATGATTTTTCTATTTTGCTTAGAAAAGCAGATGCATTTGCTGACAGATTAAGAACAAATGATAATTTTTTGGTTAAAATGGCTTCTAAACCTATATTAAGAAGAAATGCTGCTTTACTTTTTTGGGGATATAATGGAAATTTAAATAATTCGGAAATTTTTTATTTATTTGATATAGGAAGATTGAATTCTTTCATATTTAAATCTTTTTTTAATTCTGAAAATTTAACTATAGATAATATTACTTATGAGGTAAAAAAGATTAATTATAATGGAAGCAGAATATATGCTTTAGATAATGGAAGCCCTTATTTGTTCTTTAATTTTCATAAAGGGCTTTTAATAGTTGCTAAAAATTATAATCATATAAAAAAATTAATTGATTTCTTAAATTCTAATGCTGAAAGTATTAATGAAGTGCGATTGCTTAAGAATGTTGAAAATAAATATGAATCGGATATTTCTTTCTATGTTAATAAACAGCTTTTTGATTATAATAAATGCGAAGGTTCTTTACTCTTTACTCCATTACAATATTTTAATAATGCATATTCAATATATGGAAATGCCAAAATAAATAATGATAATGGATTAATGGATATTTTTGTGGATTATGAGTACGGCGGTTCTGAAAGATATTCTCTTTATGGTTTAGAAGGGGAAATAGATATACAAAATTATTTGCCTAAAGAAAGAACTGTTATGTATTTTGCTTTGAAATCATATTTGGCAGGACTTTATCCTGTAATGTATAATGATTTGAAAATGGAGCATAATAATAAATTGTCTTCTGAATTATATAATCTGTTTACAAAGATGAATGATGTTTATTCTTTTGGAAGCATTATAAATGATTTGTATGGCGAGATGGCTGTGGCATATATAGAATCAAAAAGATCTGAATTAATTTATCCTGTAATGATTTTTAATATAGAAAATGATACTGCCTTGCTTCCAAAATTAGAAGTTGCATTATTAGAAAAATATCCTAATCTCATTAAAAAAGAAAGAAATTACAATAATCATTATATATATTCTTATGATTTAAATAATGGAAATATGTTCTATTATACTTTTGTGGATAAAGTATATTTTGTAAGCGAGAATGAAAAGGCTATAGAAACGATTATAGACAGTGTTTATGACGGGGAATCTTTAGATACATATATAAAATCTCAGACATCAAAAAATATTAATCCTGATTATATATTTACTATACAGCTTGCAAAATCTCAGGATATATTAAGATATTTCAATATACCTTTAAGGACTTGGAGTTATCCTAACAGTATAATAATAGGTTCTTCTATTAATTCTAATTATACACATATTAATATAGATTTTAAAGCTAATTTCAATAACGTAAGTAAATAGTTGATAAATATCATTATTTGTATATAATTATACTTATTTTTTGGAGTGGAATTTATTTTATGTCAATAATTGATAAACTGTCATTGGTAGAAAAAACTTATGAAGATATAGTACAAAAACTTAATGATGCCAATATAAAGGACAATAGAGTTATACAGGATTTGATGAAAAAAAAATCAGAAATAGAAGATGTTGTAGAAGAATATAAAAAATTAAAAGTAGTATTAAAAGAAATAGATGAATCTAATGAGATGATTAATAATCCTGATACTGATAAAGAGCTTAAAGATATGGCATTATTAGAGATAGATGAACTTAATCAAAAGAAAGAAGATATAATAAATGGGCTTAGACTTCTTTTACTTCCCAAAGATAAAAATGACGGAAAAAATATTATAGTTGAGATTAGAGTAGGTACAGGAGGAGATGAATCTGCTTTATTTGTAGGAGATTTATTTAGAATGTACACCCGTTTTATAGAAAGAACTAATTTAAAAATGGAAATAATAGACACTAGTCCTACAGAGCTTGGAGGATATAAAGAGGTTATATTTTCAGTATCCGGAAAAGATGCTTACAGAACATTGAAATTTGAAAGCGGAACTCATCGCGTACAGAGAATACCTGCTACAGAATCAGGCGGAAGAATACATACATCTGCTTCTACTGTTGCTGTTATGCCAGAAGCTATGGAAAGCGATGTTGTTATAAAAGATGAGGATATAAGAGTGGACATATTTCGTTCAAGCGGACCTGGAGGGCAGTCTGTTAATACCACTGATAGTGCCGTTAGAATTACGCATTTACCTACCGGATTGGTTGTGCAGTGTCAAGATGAAAAGAGCCAGCATAAAAATAAGGCAAAAGCATTAAAAGTTCTTCGTGCTAGAATATATGAGAAAGAAGAAGCTGAGAGAAAGGCAAAAGAAGCTAAAGAAAGAAGAGAGCAGATTGGTTCGGGTGATAGAAGCGAGAGAATAAGAACTTATAATTTCCCTCAAAACAGAGTTACAGATCATAGAATAAATGTTACTCTTTATAAATTGGATAGATTTATGGACGGTGAAATTACAGAAATAACTGATGCTTTATTTAAAAAAGAACAAGAAGATATGCTTGCTTCATATTCTGATTAATACTTTATGAGTTATTTTTATGAAAGATATAGAAAATATATTAGGCGAAGAAAAGATTATTCATAAATTATATGATGATGATCCTGTTATTAGATATATAAAAAGTTTTGATAATGTTTTGTATGCAGATTATTCTTATAAAGGAAATGATTCTTATGAAACAGATGATTCTTTGATTGGATTATTTGCTTATCATAAAGATGATAAATATTTATTTGGAGAATTTGGATATTTTAAAGAAAATAGAGAGGAATTAAAACTTATTGTAAGCGATTATCCTGAATATATAACTTTAGATAATTATGAGCTTACTCATGAAATATTTAATGATTTAATTAATTTACATAATATTTCTATGAATCAGTTTAGTGCTTTAATGATAGGAAAAAATGAAATAGACAATATAAAATCTAATTCTTTGAAAAAAATCACTTTAGATGAGTTTATAGAAATTTTTCCTCATAGATATATAAATAACAGAATAAGATTTTCATCGAAAGATAAACGATATGAAAGAATATATATAGATGATATATCAGAAGATTTAATTTACAGATGCTCATATTGCGGGGCTTCTAATTTATCCAAGATAGTAAATAATGATATTAATAATTTGCAGGATATTGATATTTTTGATTATGATGATAATTCAGAAAAGAGTTTGTATATATGCAAGGTATGCGGTTTGATATCAAGAAGTCCTGATAATATTATGGATTATATTTAATTAATTTTTATAAGAGGTAAAAGATGAGTTTTTTAATATTAGCTGATAAAACTTTTTCCAATGATTTCTCTAAAGAATTTGATAATATTTTTAATGATAAGATTTTAATGATAAGATTAATATTTTAAAAGAGAAATTAAATTGCGATGTTAAATATATAGAAAATAATGATCTTGAAAAAATAGAAAATTATTTGAATAACATATATAAAGAAAGCGAAAATTATGACAATATAATTTATATACTGGGAAATATGCCTTTATTTAATGAAGATGAAACCGTTAAATTAACTAAAATACATGAAGAAAATATATCTTATTTTAGTTATGGTGAAAATTATCCTTCCGGCATAGTGCCTTTTATAATAAGAAGAACTGCCTTTGAAAAATTATTTAATATTATAAAAACTAAAGATATTAAAGTATCTGAAAATGCTATAAACAATATTGTATTTGTTGATCCTAATTTCTTTGAAATAGAAATACTTATATCTGAACATGATATGAGATATTACAGACTTTCTCTATTTTCTGATAGTAAAAGAAATTCTATTTTAATAAAAAAACTTATCAATTATAAAAATTATAATGAAATGGTGAAAGCAATAGAAGAAAATCCAAGCATCAGAAGAACATTGCCTTCTTATGTAGAAATAGATATTAATAATAGACAAAATGTATTGAATAAATATTTGTTAAAGAATGAAACTATAAAAAATGAGCTTTCAAAAGAAGAAAAGAATATTACTTTAGATGAGTTTAAAACTATTTATGATAAACTTTATAATTTTTGCGGCGATTTCCATATGTCTATAGGAAGTTATTATGAACCTCTTTTGAATAAAGATGTTTTTGATATATTAGAATATTCTACAAGAAATAAAAATGTTAATGTATATTTAGAAACTAATGCATTGCTTCTTGACAGCGATAATGCTAAGAAATTATTATCTATGCAGTCAGAGAGAAATAATCTTCATGTTATTATACATTTAGATACTGTAGAAGAAGATGTTTATAATAAGATATATGATAATGGCGATATAAAAACTATTATGTCTAATATAGATTATTATTTGCTTAGAGAGCCTAAAAATACTTATTTGCAGATAACTAAGCAAAAGGATAATTTCGATTATTTAGCTTCATATTATAAATATTTTGATAAATACAAAGTAGACATCATAATGCAGAAATATTATAACTACAGAGGTATTATAGATGACAATAGAGTAGGGGACATGGCTCCTATTATTAATATAGGCTGCTGGCATTTAGCTAGAGATTTATTTATAGATAGTTACGGAGATATTTATATTTGCAGATTCGATATAAACAAAGAAAAGAAAATAGCTTCTATATATGAAGAGGATATAGATAATATATGGAAGACACTTGAAAATTATTTCATTGATAATGTTTGCAAGAAATTAGATTTTTGTAATAATTGTGATGAATGGTATTTATATAATTTTTGATTATGGAAAATATAATAGTAAAATATTTAGAATTTGTTTTAGCTTGTTATGTAGTTAGATTTTTAGCTACAAGATTTATATTAGAATTTCAATCCGTTAAAAAATTCTATTATAGAAGAGAAATATTACCTGGAGTACGAAATTGGAACAATAGAATTAAAATGCTTTATTATTTTGAGTTTTTTTCTTTTATTCAAAGTTTACTTATAGCATTATTTTTTATGGTATTTTTTCATTTTGTACATTTAAAAGAGCATGTAAAACTGTTTATAGGATTTTTAACATATTCATCTTTTATAATAGCTGATAAAGTAAGATTTTCAATACTTCTTACCAATTATCCGTATTCGCTTTTAATAATGGATACAGCTATATTTTTATTTGTGACTTTTCTGCAGTTTCTTGTAATGGGATTTATGAATACTGCATTATAAAAATAAAGGAAGCCTTCATATATTATGAGGACTTCCTAATTATATTAAAAATCAGTTTTGTTCTATAGTGATAGAAGCTCCTATGTCCATTGAATGAGTTTTTCCTCTATATGTAACTTTTTCAGATATTATAGAATTATCCATAAAAGCATTTGATATATTTACTTCTTCAAATATAATGCTGTTTTTTAATATAGAGTTTTCTATTTTAGAATTCTTTCCAATATGTACATAAGGTCCTATTACAGAATTTTCTATTTTTACATCCCTATCTATAAATACAGGCGGTATTATAGCAGTATCTTTTATACCTTTGCTTAATATATTATGTTTTATAATAGATTTATTTGTTTCTATCATAGTAGATTTTTCACCGCAATCATACCAGCCGTCTAATTTGAATGTTTTAAATATGATTGAGTTTTTTATCATATACTCTAAAGCATCTGTAAGCTGATATTCATTTTTAGTTTTTATATCATTTTTGATAATATAGTCTATAGCTTCAAATAACTCTTTAGCATTAACTATATTATACATACCTGTAAGAGCTAAATTACTTATAGGCTCTTTTGGTTTTTCCACTAATTTTGTAATAACACCTTGTTCATTCGATATTGCTACTCCGAATCTGCTCGGATTATCAACTTCGCATACTCCAAGAGAATTTTCATTTTTACTCACTATATTTGAAAGATTTAATTTGAATATAGTATCTCCCAAAATGATGAATATTTTGTCATCATCTTTTATATGCTCTCTTGTAAGTGATATTGCATGAGCTAAACCTTTATACTCTTTTTGCTCTACAAATCTAAGTTTTATATTTTTATATTTATCAGTTAAATATTCAATCATCTTATCTTTTAAATATCCAACTATAAATATTACTTCTTCTAAATCCTGTATAGAAGATATTTCAGTCATTATGAAATCTATAATTGTAGAACCTGCTATAGGAAGTATTGGTTTTGGTTTTGTAATGGTGTGCGGTCTTAATCTAGTGCCTTCTCCGGCTGCTGGTATAATAACTTTCATTTAATCCTCAATTTGTTTATTTTTTAATCAATGGTATTAATAAAGCATTTGATAATTCTTCATTAGAGCCATTTAAATATTTTACTATTTCTAAAGTAAATAATATTGTAGTAGCAGGACCTTTAGAGGTGATAATATTATCATCACAAACTACTAAATCTTTTTCTATATATTCTCCGCCTTTTACATAAACTTCACAGCTAGGATAGCAAGTATATTTTCCTTTTATAACTCCAGCTTCTCCCAATACTATAGGAGAAGCACATACAGCAGATACTAGTTTTTTGCTTTCATACATATCTCTAATTTTTTCTATAACTCTCATATCTGCTTTTAAATTATTCATTCCTGTCATTCCTCCGGGAAGAGATATAGCATCAAAATCATAATTAATTATTTTTTCTAAAGCTGTGTCTGCTTTTAAAAAAATACCATGAGAACCTTTCACATCCAAATTATTAGTTAAAGAGGCTGTTACTACTTCTATGTTAGCTCTTCTTAAAACATCAACAATAGTTACAGCTTCAATTTCTTCAACTCCTTCAGCTAAAGGTACTAAAACTTTTTTTGACATATTATAATCTCCTTTTATTATAATTCCCTAATATATATAATATTTTATATTTATAATATTGCAAGCTATTTTATTATTAAAGGCTTGTATCATTATTTAATTTTTCTATAGCTTTTTCATATCCTAAATCAGATGATTTTTTTAAATATTTTTGAGATTTGATAATATACTTTTCTTTTATTTCATCTTCTTTTTCATAATTTGAAAGTATGCTGTATAGTTTGTATAAATCATAATATGCTATATAATCTTCAGGATTAAACTCTAATGTTTCTTTTAGATATTTTATTGCTTTTTTATATTTTTTCTTTTTTCTATATACTACTGACATTAAATAATAAGCATCAGAATAACCTTTATTTTTTTCAATAGCTTTTTCTAAATCTTCTATAGCTTTATCATAATCTTTTTTATCAATATAAACTTCAGCTCTGTAATAATATGTATCACTGTCATAAGGATATATTTCTATAGATTTATTATATGTATCTATTGCCTTGTCATAATCTTTTATATCATAATAAACCCTTGCTAAATTATGATAAGCGTCTAAATTATTATTATCTATTTCTATAACTTTAAGCAGATCATTAATGGCTTCATCATATTTTTTATTTTGAATATTATTCAATGCACTATAAAAATATTTATTTTCTTCACTAATCATATTATTATCCTATATATTAAAAATTATAATTATATAAATTATACAAAAAATAATAAGTGAATGCAAATTTCTTTTATATAAATTTGCATTCACTTATATATGAAAATCTATGTGATGATATAAAAAGTTTTATTAGTTTTTCAATTCTTTTATTAAATTATGAGCTTCTTCAAATCTTCTTTTTATTTCTTTCCAATTTTTTTCTTCCATTAAGTTTCTAGGACATAACCAAGAACCTCCGCATGCAAATACATTTTTATTTTGTAAGTATTCTTTTGCATTGTCTATAGTGACGCCTCCTAAAGGCATGAATTTTACTCCTGTATGCTGATAAACAGATGCTATATTTTTTATCCAATTAATTCCTCCGTATAAACCAGCATGGAAGAATTTTATATATTTATGTCCGTAGGCTAAACATTGTTCTATTTCAGCAGGAGTTGCAGCACCTGGTATATAATGATAATTTTTCTTTTTGGCATATTCGAGCATTACAGGCTGAAATCCAGGACTTATTATTATATTCGTTCCTAAATCAAGTATTTTATCAACCTGTTCTGTATTTAAAACAGTAGCAGCAGATCTTGGGAGTGTAGGGTAGTCTTTAGCCAAAATTTCTAAAGCCTTATATCCGTATTCTGTTCTTAAAGTTAATTCTATAGAAGGAAGAAATTCTAAACAAAGTTCTGCTATATTTCTTATCTCCTCCTCATTTTCAACAACTATTACAGGTACTATTTTATTTTGTATATATTTTTCTAACATAAAAAACTCCGTGAAATATAAAACTATAATTTATAATCTATCATACTTAATTATTAAAGTAAATATTATAATTATCTATATATATTGAAATGATGTAGGCAAGGATTTGTATTTATTTTTATATAATTTATATAAAAATAAAAGGTTAAATATTTTTCTATATTTAACCTTTTATCATATTAGAGAATAAGAAAAGTATTATAGATTTTCTTTTAGAATTTTAATGATTTCTTCTTTGCTTAATACTTTACCATAAGAAAGAACTTTATCATCTAATAGTAGGGCAGGAGTTGACATTACTCCATAAGAAGCTATTTCCGCCATATCTTCTACATATTTAATAGCTAAATCAAGTTTTGCTTCTTCTATGGCAGCTATTGTATTTTCTTCTAGCTTTTTACAATTAGCACAGCCTGTACCTAATATTTTTACTCTTGCCTCTATAGGCGATTCTTTTGTTTTTTCCTCTTCAACGAAGGGATTAATAGAAGGGCCTCAGCCGCATCCTCCTTTTCCGAATAAAATATCTTTTAATGACATGTTATCTCCTTAAAAAATTTTAATATTTATAATTTTTCTTTTAAAATATTTACTATTTTTTCCCTATCCAAAACTTCTCCATAGGATATAAGCTCATCATTGACAATAAGAGCGGGCAAAGTCATTACACCATAATATGACATAGTTCCTTTACTGTCTGTATATTTTATGGATAAGTCTAGATTTAAATCCAATATAGCTCTTCTTAAGTTATCAAGCATATCAAGAGAATTTTCATCATCATTTCCTAAAAGCAGTATTTTTTCTACTTCTCTTTCTATACCCTCATCCTCTAGAGGGTCAGGCAAACATCCTCAGCCAAATTGTATTTTTTCTATAGCCATAATATACCTCCAAAGTTAGCATATACATATTATAGGTATATATTGAATAATTGCAAATTTAAAAATAAAAAAATCATACATTTTTTACAATTTATCTTTTAATAGTTCTATTATTTCATCTTTATTTAATACTTTACCATAAGATAATACATTTTCGTCTAATACTAAGCTAGGTGTGGATATTACTCCGTATGCAGCTATTTTTTCTATATCATAAACATGTACTACTTTTAAATTAATCCCCATATCTTTCAAAGCTTTTAATGTGTTTTCTTCTAATTTCTTACAGTTATTACAGCCTGTACCTAATATTTTTATTCTTGCATTTTCTTCAGATGATGTTTGACATAAACCGCCGCAGCTGCATTGTGATTTTTTATTATTATTAAAAAACATAATTTACTCCTTTTTATAGTTTTCTATTATTTATTTTTATTAAAGATTCAATCATACAAATAGAAAATAAAAATTATTAAATAAATATCCAATAATAATTATTCCCAAAGTTACTATAAATACAAAAAATATTAAAAGAGGCATTTTCACTGCTTTTTTTAGCATAATAATAGAAGGCAGAGATAAGGCAGTAACTGACATCATAAATGATAAAATAGTGCCAAGTCCCGCACCTTTATGAAATAAACTCTCTGCTATAGGTAAAGTTCCGAATATATCTGCATACATTGGAATTCCTACCAAAGAAGCCAAAGGCACAGAATACCAATTATTTTTTCCTAGTATTGTATTTATCCATTCAGATGGTATAACATTATGAATGAAAGCTCCAATTCCAACTCCTACAAAAATATATAAATAAACTTTTTTTATAGTTTCTATAACCTGTTCTTTTGAATATATTAATCTTTCTTTTTTTGTCATAGTTTGTATTTCTAATCCAGTGTTATTTACTTTTATATTTTTTATAAAGTCTTCTAAATATTTTTCCATTTTAAGTTTGCCTATCAAAGTACCTCCAAGAACTGCAAGTACAAGTCCTACTACAACATAAGCAATTGCAATCTTTATACCGAATATGCTTGATAAAAGTATCAGAGAAGCCAAATCCACTAGAGGCGATGATATTAAAAATGAAAAAGTCATTGATATAGGTATTCCTGCAGAAGTAAATCCTATAAAAAGGGGTATTGATGAGCATGAGCAAAATGGTGTAACAGTACCGAAAAGTGCAGCCAATATATTTGCTGATATGCCTTTAAATCTGCTTAGTATTTTTTTAGTTCTCTCCGGAGGAAAAAATGATTGAATATATGATATACAAAATATTAGTACTGATAGAGCAAAAATATTTTTATAACATCATAAATAAAAAATTGTATTATTCCTTTAGCTGTTTCTGATAATGCAAAATTATTTAATATATTTCCTATTAAAGTATTAAGCCATTTCATAGATATGATTTGATCTTGTATGAAAATGAATATTGATTTTATTATTGTCATAACTTTATGTTTCCTTAAAATTGAATTTGATAATTAAATATAGTAATTTAGTAATTCTTTTGCTCTTTCAAAACCTTCTTTGTTTATGCTGTAATAGGTCCATTTGCCTTCTTTTCTTGGTATCACTACTTCAGCATCACATAATATTTTCATATGATGAGATAATGTAGACTGCACTATTTTTAATTCTTCCAAAAGTTTGCAGGCACATATTTCATCGTTTTTGATCATATCTAATATTTGAAGTCTGTTTTCATCGCAGAATGCTTTGAATATTATTGCTTCTTTTTTATAGTCTTTCATCTCTAATGATATCCTTATTAAATTTATATATCGAAGTTTATCGATGTGTTAATATAGCATACATATCGATAAATATCAATATATTTTTTATGTTTTTTTATATTATTGAAATAATGCTGTATAATGGTATAATATATTATTACTATATAAAATATGGAGTTTGTTATTATGCAAGTTAAAAATTTTGGAAATGGATATCTTTTATATGAATTAAAAAATGAAAATGATATGATATTAAAACTTACAGATATCGGTGCTTCAATAGTTGGCGTGTTTTTCAAAGATAAAAATGGAAATGAAGTGCAGGTATCATTCGGAAGCGATGATTATTCATTTTATTTGAATCCGCATGATTATATAGGTGCTTCTGTTGGAAGAATAGCTAACAGAACCATAAATGCTGAGTTTACACTTGACGGACAAACATATAATTTAACTAAAAATGACAATGGAAAACATCATTTACATGGCGGCGATAAAGGAATATCATTTCAAAAATTTGATTCTAAAGTTTTGGATAATCATTCTGTATTATTCAGCTGCAGTTCAAATGAAGGCGATGAAGGTTATCCTGCCAATGCTGATATAGATATAACATACTCTTTAACAGATGATAATGAAATAATTATAGAATATTTTGCTGCAGTGAATGCTCCTACACCTATAAATCTTACTAATCATGCTTATTGGAATCTCGATGGAGAAGGTGTCATATATGATCATGATTTATTTATAGATTCTTCATTTTATTTGCCTGTAACAGATGAATGCGTATCTACAGGTGAGATTTTAAAAACAGAAAATACTCCTTTTGATTTTACTAAAACAAAAAAAATAGGTGCTGATATAGAAAAAGCAAATGGTTATGATAACTGTTTTATATTTAATGAAAAAAATATATTATCTCATACCAATGAAGAAGAGAATAATTTGAATAAATTAAGAGCTTCATGCCATAGTGAAAAAACAGGCATTACTTTAGAGCTTTATACTACAAAACCAGCTATGCATTTCTATTCGGGCAATATGCTTAATAATAGAGAAGTTAGAAATACAGTTTTGAATAAGCATAATGCATTTTGTTTTGAAACAGAGTATTTACCTGGTGCTGTAAACTTTCCGCATTTTCCAAGCATAATATTTGATTCTGATAAAAATTACAGTCATAAAACAATATATAAATTATCATTGAAATAACTATAAAAAATTATAAAAATTATAGAAAATATTTTTGGAAAGGTATATGGACAGTAACAATAAAAAATCAATAATAATAGAGCATTATATAGAAAGGGTAAAAGATTTTAATATACCGGAATATAAAGTTTTGGATTGGGAATCGCAGGATGCTCAGGAGGCTAGATTTTCTGCTTTGCTTAGTCATTTCGATATAAGAAAGTCAGTTTTGCTTGATGTGGGATGCGGACTCGGACATTTAGCCGAATACATAGATAAGCAGAATATTAATACTTACTATATTGGTGTTGATATAATGCCTGAGATGATTGAGAGAGCCAAGAGTAAAAAATTTAAAAATATTAATCCTCAATTTATGACTATAGATTTTTTTAAGAATTCTGATACAAAAGATGATTTTGATTATATATATTCTTCCGGTATATTTAATCTTAATCTTGGAAATAATGAAGAGTTTTTAAAAAATGCTGTAAGAGATTTTTTAATTGCTGCTAGGAAAGGCGTATGTTTTAATTTGCTTGATATTTCATGTAAAGAAAAATATGGTGATAAATATTATTATTATAAAAAAGATGAAATATTTAATATGGTTTGCGATATAGTGAAAGATTTGGATTTAAAATGCCAAATAAAAATATCTGATGAATATTTATCAAATGATTTTTCTGTATTTGTTGATATATTATAATAAAATATATTTAATAAATTAAGGAGTAAGAATTTATGTTAAAAAAATTATTAATAATTTCTATTTTTTTGATTTTCAGTTTTTTAGTATATTCTCAAACTCCGAAAACTGCTAATAATACTTTAGAGGCTGTGTCTATAGCTTATGACATGGAAATTAATTCTTCTTTTGCTTATGCTAAATTTTCTGCAGCTTCAAAAAATAAAGCTATAGTTAACTTATTTCAGGCTGTTTCTGATTCAAAATCTTGGCATGCTACTATTTTATATAATGCCGCTATTCAAGATAAGATAACAGATACTATTTTAAAAGCTGAGGTAGGATATCCTAAAGTAGGAACAGACATTGAAAATTTGAAATCAGCTCAATCAATGACATCTTATGAATATACTAAAATGTATCCTGAATTATTGAAAGTAATAAATAAAGATAATAAAAAAGAAATGGCAAATGAGATGAATAATATAATAAAAGCAGAAAAATCACATAATATTTTATTTACTCAAGCTATAAATAATTTGCAAAATAATAAGCCATTAGCAGAAAAATATTATTTATGTGAAACTTGCGGTTATGTTGAAGCTAATTCAGCACCTGATAATTGTCCTATATGCGGCAAGGCTAAAAATACATTTAAAGAATATAAATAATTAATATACTATTAAAAATATAAAAAAATAAAAGGCTGAAAGTTATATACTGACAGCCTTTATTTTATATAGTATTAAATTATTATAGTACGCATATCTATTACATATCTGAATTTTACTTTTCCGTCTATAACTTTTCTATAAGCATCTGATATAGTCTGAGCATCTGCTTTTATTATTTCTACAGTAGGATAAATATTATTTTCTATAGAATAGTTTAGCATTTCCTGAGTTTCTTTTATGCCTCCTATAAGTGATCCGAATAATTTTTTACTGCCATGCTGTCCGACCATTGCTATAAGAGTTGGCATTTTGGATGTTCTAGGAAGTCCTAATATACACATAGTACCGCCTCTTTTAAGCATACGCATATACATATTAACATCATAATAAGCTGGAATTGTACTTATTATATAATTAAGAGTGTTATTAATATTTTTTAAATCTTCTTGATTATTAACATTAACATACTTTACAGCTCCCATATTTAAAGCGTCCTGTCTTTTATCTTCTGTTATATCAAATACTGTAACTTCAGCACCTAATTTAACAGCATATTTTACAGCCATAGAACCAAGTCCTCCGAATCCTGCAATACCTATTTTATCGCCTTTTTGTACATTCATAACCTGTATAGGTGAATAAGTTGTGATTCCGGCACAAAGAAGCGGAGCAACTTTATCTAGTTCCGCATTATCTGGTATAAGTATTGCAAAATCTTCAGACACCACTATATTATAAGAGTATCCGCCTTGAGTGATTTCATTATTATGGAATCTATCTCTTGATCCGTAAGTATAAACGGCTCTATTTAAACAATACTGTTCCAAATTATCCAAACAGCTTTCGCATTGTCCGCAGGAGTTTACCATACAGCCTACGCCTGCAAAATCTCCTACTTTGAATTTTGTTACTGCATTTCCAACCTGTACAACTCTTCCTGCTATTTCATGTCCTACCACTAAAGGAGTATTGCTTGATTTTCCTTCAACAACATGTATATCGCTATGGCATATTCCGGCATAAAGTATTTCTATTAAAACATCATTGCTTCCTACTGCATGTCTTGTAAACTCATGGTATTTAAAATCCATGTTAGCTGAAACTGCAGCAAAGCCTCTTGTTTTTACTCTGCCGTTTGCATTGGTTTGTATATTAATAGGTGCTTTTTTCAATTCCTGATTATACATTGCGTTTGAAGAATTATTCTGATTATTAACAGCATTATTATTTTGATTATTTACACTTGTTTGTGCATTTGATGAATTATTACATGACAGAACATATAATATTGCGAGCATTGTAATCAATATAGCTTTTTTCATTTTATAATCTCCTTCATAAATTTATACAATTATATTATATCATTGAAGTAAACTCCAGAGTCAAGCAATTTTTTTAAATTTCTTCATATATAAAATTTTATTTTAAATGCCCGCCCATTTTGTTTTATAGTTTTCTTTGTTATTATTGTTCTATTATTCTTTTGAGTTATTACTGTTATTATAATGCCCGCCCTAGATTTGTTTAGATTTTGAATTTCCACACCGCACGCAGAATGGCATTATGAATATAAATCGGTTTTGAATGTTAATTTTAATTATATATAAAGTTTTATTAACCGTGCGTTAAGTGAGTTTTTATATTTAATAATCGCTTGGGTGGGTGCTTTAATTTCTTATTTGGCTGTAAAGAGAATAAAAATTAGAATTTCAAAATAAAGTTATATAAACAAAAGGGCGGGGTGTGTAATAAAATTTAAAATAATATTATCACTTGAAAAATATATGAATTTGCAATATAATTTTCGACATTAAAAATATGTAAACTAAATTTTTTAATATTTTAATAAAAATTAATAGTATCTATCAAACAAACTACGGAGTGTTAATCATGGAATATAATTTTACTACCATTGAAAAGAAATGGCAGAAATTCTGGAAAGATAATCAGTCTTTCAAAACAGTATCTAAACCTACAGACAAAAAATATTACGTATTAGAAATGTTTCCATATCCATCTGGAAAAATGCATATGGGACATGTTTCTAATTATACTATAGCTGACTCTATAGCTAGATACTATAAACTGTTAGGATATGATATTTTGCACCCAATGGGCTGGGACGCTTTCGGTATGCCTGCAGAAAATGCTGCTATAGAACATAAAACTCACCCTGCTGAATGGACTTTGAAAAATATTGCTAATATGAAAGAGCAGTTAAACTTGCTTGGATATTCCTATGATTGGGATAGAGAAGTTACTACTTGTTTGCCTGATTATTATAAATGGGGACAATGGTTCATATTAAAAATGTATGAGAAAGGTCTTTTATATAGAAAAGGCGGAGATGTTAACTGGTGCGATCATTGTAATACAGTGCTTGCAAATGAACAGGTTACTCCTGAAGGTACTTGTTGGAGATGCGACGGAGAAGTTACTAAAAAGAAACTTGAACAATGGTATATAAAAGTTACTGATTATGCAGAACAATTAGATGCAGATTTGAAATTATTAGAAGGTTATTGGCCTGATAATGTTATAGCTATGCAGAAAAACTGGATAGGTAGAAGTGTAGGTGCTTATATCAATTTCAATTTAGATGACGGTAAAGAGTTCCCCATATTTACAACTCGTCCGGACACTATTTACGGTGTTACTTATATGGCTATAGCTTGGAACTATGACGGACTTTTGGATATGTGTACTCCTGAACAGAAAAGTGCAGTAGAGGAGTTCATTAAAAAGTCTGCTAAGATTGACCAAAAAACAGATTATGAGAAAGAAGGTGTATTTACTGGAAGATATGTAGTTAATCCATTCAATGGTGAGAAAGCTCCTTTATATGCTGCTAATTTCGTTTTAGCTGAGTATGGTAGCGGTGCTGTAATGGCTGTTCCTGCTCATGACCAAAGAGACTTTGAATTTGCTAAAAAATATAATATTCCTGTAAAAGTTGTTATACAAAATGCTGATAATTCTTTGAAAGCTGAGAATATGACTGAGGCTTATACTGAAGACGGAACAGTTGTTAATTCAGATATTTTAAATGGACTTTCTTCAAGAGATGCTATAAAAAGAGCTATAGAGTATGCTACAGAAAAAGGTTTCGGAAAAGAGAAA
>CASGDY010000028.1 GCA_949300355.1 uncultured Brachyspira sp. | reverse complement strand
AAATAACGGTCAATTAATAATGGCATAACTTTTAAATAAACATTTTGTATCTCTCTAAAGTAATTATATAAGGCTTGAGTCTTTAATTAGATTCAAGCCCTTTGTTTTATAAATTTTATTACATTTGCCCGCCCTTTAGGCTAATTATTTAAATCTGCAATTACAATTTTTATTTTCTTCTTACTTAATTAGAATTTGTCAGCACCCACCCAAGCATTATTTAAATTTATTGCATATACAAACGCACGATAAAATAAAATTTTAAATGGATTATAATTTGAAATAATAGTTTAAATGATAAATAAAAATCTGTTCACCGTGCGGTTATGACTATTCAAAAATTAATAAATTCAAAAACTCATTTTGACAAAATATATTCATTCTAGTATAATTAAATAAAAAAAGAGATATCATATATGCAAGAATTATTTTTATTTCCCAATTATAAAGCAAAAAATAATTATCTGAAAACTAATTTCAAAAAATATACTTTGGATATAACCAATTATCAAACACTGCATCAATACTATAAAAGCAGTAAAGAAATGTTTTTTGAAAATTACAGAATAGATAATAATGTTCAGGATATAGATGAATCAATAGCAATAATCAATATTCATAATATATTATTTCAGTATAAAGAAAAAAATAAAGAAGCATTAATATCAAAACAAAATACAACTTATGAATTGGCATATACTTTATATAAACTCATAGAGGAAATAACATTAGCTAAGTTTTACGGATTTAAATTAGCAAAGTACAATAACCTTAAAGATATAAATGAAATAATAAATCTATATAAGGAATACAATAAAGAAAATAATTTATTAGATGAATTTGATATTTTCGAGCTTTTTATAAAGTCTATAGAAAATAAGGAATTAGAATTTTTAAATACTTATGAATCTATAACAATTTATAATTTTGAAAAAATTCCTCCTTTGCATTTGATATTTCTTGAATCTTTAAAAAAGCATTATAATAAAAATATAAAAGTTGTAATGCCTTATGATATGGAAAAACATTTTAATAATTATAAATCATTCTATCAGGGTATTGATAATTTTGAAATAAATGAAACTTCAAATTTTGCTAAGGCTTTGATTGGAGAAAATAAGGATATAAATAAATATAAAGATAAAATAAAGTTTATATCCGGATTCGGTGCTAAACAGGAAGCTGACACTGTTATTGATGAAATAATTAAACTTATAGAAAGCGGAGTTAATCCTTATGATATAGGAATAATATTTTCAGATATTCAATTATACAGCGATATTGTTTCAAGCAGATTAAAAGAATGCCAAATAAAATTTAATGAAAGAAGAGCCAACTTTATATGGAAAGTTCCTATAATACCTGTACTCACTTCAATATTTTTAATATTAGATAAATATAATGGTGAAATAGATGTAGATACTTTAATAAAAATATTATCTTCTGCATATATAAAGCTGGATGGTGTTAATCCTTATAATATAAGAGATTTGATTTATTCTTATGAAGATTTTAACTCTATAGAAATATTTTCAAAAATGTCTTTCAAAGATTTTAAAAATAAAATTTCTAAGAAGTTTGAATATAATGAGGCTTCAAAATCTATAGCGGAATTTTTGGATTTATTAAATAATTTAGTATCAAAGAAAAGATATAAAGAAATAGGGCTTGCATATATAAATATTTTGAAATTTTTAAATATAGGAAACATAGATAATACAGAAGATACAGATAATATTAATGATAATCAAAATGAATATTTCTATAGAGATAATGAGGCATTAGCTTTATTCATTAATCTTATAATGGAAATAGCATATACAGAAAAACTTGAAAATATTGATAATCAGGATATAAGTCATTTTGATTTTCATGCGGCTTTAAATACAATTTTAAGAGATAAATCCATCGGCGAAGATGAAAATAGAGACATAACTCTCACAGTAAGTAATTTATATGATGCTAGAGGTTTAAAATTAAAGCATATATTTATATTAGGAATGAATAATGATTTTATAAATAGAAGACCTAATGCATTTTTTATAAGTGCCAAATTGAGAGATGCAATAAATAAAGAAAATAAAAAAATAGTTTTCAATACTCAAAGCTATTTATCAGATATTCATTATGCTTTATTTTTGAATATATTGTCTTCATGTTATGAGGATAGTAATATTTATTTTTCGTTTAGATTTAAAGATGAAAAAGGAAATTTGGAGATACCATTTTATTATTTAGAAAATCTTTATAGAGAATTATACAATGAAGATTTTAAATTTGAAAGTTTAGAGAAAAACGGACTTATATACAGAAAAGAATATATACAAAGAGAAGATAATATTCATACCGATAAAGAAAATCTTATGAGTTTATTTTTATATAATGATATAGCTTATAAGATTGATAATGCAGAAAATATCATAGATCTTGTTTATCATAAGCAAAATAAAAATATGCATCATGATTTTAATAATAGCGAAGATATAAAAAATTTCTTTTTGAATATTTTAAAAGAAAAAGTGTCAGTTACAACATTGCAGGCTATAATGGAATGTCCTGCCAAATTCTTCTATTCAAGATTGTACTCAAAAGAATCTGTTGAGTCAAAAATACAAGGAGTAAATTACATGGATAGAGGAAGGGCATATCATAGATTCTTTCAGGATTTCTATAAAGAAGTAAAAAAACAATATTCAGATGAAGGCTGTCATTTAATAGAAAGCGAATTTAATAATTACTGCAATATAGCAAATCAGGTTGTAGAATATCATATAAATGAATTAATAAAAATGTATTCATCAAAAGATTTAGAAGAAAAATATTTACTAGAATATAAGTTTGATTATAATGTTATAAGAGAAGAAGCCTTGAATGTGATGTCATATTTTATAAAAAAAGAAATCATAAATAATAAGATAAAAGAAGAAGATGAAGGAGCTTTCTATATACCAAAATATTTTGAAAGATACATAGGAAGCGAAAAAGATTTTATAATATATAAAAAGAAAGAGTTATCTATAAAAATAAAAGGTATAGTTGATAGAATTGATTTAAGCTACTCTGATAAAGAATATAAAAATATAAATGGTGTAAGAATTGTTGATTATAAGTCAAGCTATAAATTAGAAAAGCCTAAAGGCGAAACTCAAAAAGATACTATAAGAGAAACAATCAGAATATATTTACAGCCTATTTTATATCTGAAATATATACTTAATGAATACATTAAAAAAAATATAGAAGAAAAAATAAAGCATTGCGAAGTAGTATTTACAGTATATAAAGAGAAAGAAGTTATCAATGAATCTCAGCAAATAAATCAGATGTATAATGATAGAGATATGCTTTTATCTATATGCGGGTTTATTGACAGCGAATATAATTTGAATGATTACTTCGATGAGGTGTTTAATAAAATTTTGGATGGAGAATTAGTTTATATATCAAACAGCACAAATTGTATAAACTGTTATAATGCCCCTTACTGCGAAAAGGCATATAAAAAAGATGATGATGAATATTCATTATCAATTTAATAGTTCCCAACTTGCAATTTTTATTGAAATTAAAAAAGCATGAGATACTAAAACAATCTCATGCTTTTATATTATTTATTAAATAGTTTCAATTATTTAATTTATTTTATTTTTTCCAAGCAGGAAGGTAAGAACCTAAAAAGTTTTCATTATAAACTTTTTCTACTATTTCAGATTGATATTTTTTGTATAATTCATTATCTTTATCTTTAGTTCTTGCAGCTATTAAATTAACAAAAGATTTTCCGCTGTAAATAGAAGGGTCATCTTTGAATATATAGTCAGAACCAGGATTCAAACCGAAGTCTATAGCATAGTTACCATTGATAACAGCACAAGCAACATCAGGAAGAACTCCATAAATAGCACCTGCATCCATTTCTACTATTTCAATATTTAAAGGATTTTCTATTATATCGCTTACACTAGGAGTATCTCCTGCCTCAGGTCTTACTTTAATGATTCCAGCTGCCTGAAGAACTTTTAAAGCTCTTCCTCCATTAGAAGGATCATTAGGTATAGCTATTTTATCGCCGTTTTTTAATTGTTTTACATCTTGAATATTAGCAGAATAAATATTCATAGCAGATATATAAGTATCAGCAATAGCAGTTAAATCATATCCTTTATTTGATACTTCATCATTAAAGTATGCATAATGTTGGAAAGCGTTCAAATCAATCTCCCCATCATTTAAAGCCTGATTAGGTATAGTATAATCAGAGAAAGATACTAATTCTACTTTTATTCCTTCTTCAGCTAATTTAGCTACTATAGGATCCCAAATTTGATAATCAGACTCTCCTGCAAAACCAACTTTAACTATTCTTTGATCACCAGAAGAAGTATTTGTGCATGATAATATCATTAATGATAATATAGCTGATGATATCAATAATAAAAATTTTTTCATTGTCGCTCCTTTATAAATTTTAAATAATTAGTTCATTTAGATTATATTATTTTTTGAATAATTTCAATAAAAAGTGCTAATAATTAATGATAATTCCTTTTAATTTTCCCGATTCAACAACCTCTTTTATCCTTTTTTTATATGAATCCGCTATTATCTTGTAAACTTTATTATCATCATCTTCTAATCTTGCCGCTATTAAATTAATATACATATCAGAATTATATTTACTAGGATCATCATAATATAAAATATTTTCATCTCTGAAATCAAAATTAAGATTAAGATTGACAAAAGCACCATCAACAGAAGATATAACAGAATAAACATCATCTGCATCTACAGCTGCAATTTCTAATTGCAAATAATTTTCTCTTATATCATTTGTAGTAAAATTATGATTAATATTGTTATTTTTAGTTAATCTTATTAATCCTATAGATTCCATTATCTTTAAAGCTCTTGATAAATTCACATCATCTTTCGGAACGGCTATCTTTGAATGAAGCTGTAATTGTGATAAATTAGTTAAATTCTTTGAATACATATTCATAGAAGCTATAAAAGTTGTATCTATTATACTTAAATAATAATCATTTTTATTTGCGGCATTGACAAAATAAACGTAATTCTGAAAATGATTCAAATCTATATGACCGCTATTTAAAGCTTTATTTATTATTGAGTAGTCTGAAAATTGTATCAATTCTAAAAAAATATTCTGCTTTTTCATTTCACTAGACACATATTCCCATATACTCATATCGAGATCGCCTATATATCCTATTTTTACCGCTTCATCTTTTTTAGAATTACAAGAAATAAATAATAATAATAAAATCAATATTAGTTTTTTCATTTGCATATATCCCCAACAATTATTATTCAGCCATAATAAGACCATTTAACAAATTCTTTTCTATATTCTTCTTTATTTTCTGTTTGTAGCTTTCTGTTATAAACTTATAAAGATTATAATTTTTATCTTTTTCCCTGCATACAATCAAATTAGCATAAGACATCATACCTATATGCGAATATTTTGTTATATCATCATAATATATAATTTTATAATCTATATAATCCGAAATAAATCCGTAATTTATAACTGCTGCATCAATCTTATCCATATTAAAGTAAATTATGCTTGCATCCATAGGTATAAATTGAATATTCAAATTATTTTCTACTATACCGGATAAGTTATAAAAATTTTTATCAACTCTTTCAAGTTTAATAATATTTGCCGCTTCTAATATCTGTAATGCCCTTGATAAATTTACTTTATCATCAGGAATAGCTATTTTAGCATTTGACGATATTTGATTTATATTAGTAAGAAATTTTGAATATATATTCATAGGGGCAACAAAAGTTCTGCCTAGAATATGAAGATCATAATTATATTCATTAGTTTCATTTACAAAGTAAATATAGTTTTGAAAAGAATTCAAATCTATATCTCCGTCATTTAAAGCTTTATTTAAAAGTTCATAATCTTGAAAATACACAAGTTCTAATTTAGTATTTTCAATTTTCAGCTCTTCATTTATCTGCTGCCATATATCATAATCAAATTCGCCTATATGCCCTACAGTTACAACTTTAGTATCTAAACTTTCACAAGAAATAATATTAATCAATAAAAAAAACTTTAATAAATATTTCATAGTTTACCCCCAACCAAAACTATAAAATCACCAAACCGCTATATATATGCCATTAAATTTTTTTTCATATATTTCTTTTACTTCATCAGACTGATATGCTTCTATTACTTTTTTATATATTTCATTGTCTTTGTCTTCTGTTCTGACTGCTATAATATTTATATAATTCTTATCAGTATAATTGCTGGGATTATCTTTAAATATAGCATTTTTGCAAGGATCAAGTCCTAAATTTAAAGCAAAATTACTATTGATAACAGCACATGCTATATCAGGAAGCAAATTATATATACTTTCGGAATCAGCTTCAATTATATCTAAATTTAATTTATTTTCTTTTATATCATTTACAGTAGGATTTTGTTTATATATGTCTTTTAACTTTATTAATCCTGCCGCTGCTAATACTTTTAAAGCTCTGCCCATATTAGAATCATCATTAGGTATAGCAACTTTATCATGCTCCTTAATCTGATTAATATTTGTTATATTATCAGAATATATATTCATAGAGGCTAGACAAGTATCTGCTGCTGCAGTTAATTTATATCCTTTATCTTCCAACTCCTTATTAAAAAAAGCATAATGCTGAAAATTATTTAAATCTATCTCCCTATCATTCAAAGCTCTATTAGGAGAAGAATAATTAATGTAGGATACTAATTCTATTTCTATATTATCATTAGAAACTTTTTTCATAACTTCCTGCCAAATAACTTTATCTGACTCCCCTATATATCCAACTTTCACTATATGAATATTTTTATCTGCATTAGAACATGAAACAGAAAATATAAAAATAAAAAGCAAAATTATTTTTTTCATAGCATTATCATTTTTTATATAATACAATCCTCTTTCATAAATTTATATGATTTAGAATTTGTTTTACTATATTAGGTATAATATTTATCAATATATAATAATACTATAATATTTAATAAATATTATTACATATTCAAAGCTAATTCATAATTCTTTTTCATCACGTTGCATGATTCATCAAATAATTTTTTCTCTTCATCATTCATCTTTAATTCAATTATTTCTTCAACCCCATTTCTTCCAAGTACTGCAGGAACAGAGGCATAAACATCATTTTGTCCGTATTCGCCATTTAAGTATACTGAAACAGGAAGAACTCTATGCTCATCGCAAAGTACAGCACGGGCAACTTCAGCTAAAGCAGTACCTATTCCAAACTCTGTAGATCCTTTACCCTCTAAAACGTCCCAGCCGCCTCTTCTTCCTTTATAAGCTAATTCTTTTAAATCAAGTTTTGAGTATTTATCTTTTTCTTTCATAAGCTCAAATAAAGGCTTTCCTGCTATAGTAACAGCTGACCAGGCAACCATTTGACTTTCTCCATGTTCGCCTAAAGCATAAGCATATATTGACTTTTGATCAACATTAATTGCCTCTGATATAGCCCTTCTTAATCTGGCAGAATCTAATGTGGTGCTTGTAGATATTATTCTTTTAGGATCATAATTTAATTTATTTTGCAAATAATGAGTAATAACATCAGCAGGATTAGAAATATTAATTATGATTCCTGAGAATTTTGTATTTTTTATTTTGGATATTACATCTTTCATAACTTCTATTGTAGCACCCAAAGTATCCATTCTAGTCTGATTCATATTAGGCAAAGGACCCGCACATACCGCCATTATATCAGCATCATCTATATCTTTATAAGTTCCTGCTTTTACTTCAACTCTATGAGGTAAATAAACTGTAGCATCAAATATATCTAGAGCCTGAGCAAATGCCTTCTTCTCATCTATATCAATATAAACTATTTCTTCAACTAAACCTTGAGCAGCCAATGCATATCCTGCATGAGAACCTACATGTCCTGCCCCTATCAATACAGCTTTTCTTCTTTTTAATAAAGTTTCCATAAATAATCCATCTTAATATTAAATAATTTTTTATATAATAATAATTTTTATCAATGTGTAGCTTTTTTCACAATAAAATTTCCTAAAGCTTGTATAATTCCAACAAGTATTACAAGCAGTATTACAGATACATATATAATATCCAATTTATTTCTATAATATCCGGACTGTATAGCATAAGTTCCAAGTCCGCCTGCCCCAACAGCCCCTGCCATAGCAGTGAGTCCTATTAAACTAATTATTGTTATAGTAGTTCCTCTTGCTATAGGAGCTATACTTTCTTTTAAATATACCCTGAAAATAATAGCTATAGGAGATGATCCCATAGATTGTGCTGCCTCTACTAATCCCGGATTAACTTCAGATAATGCACTTTCTATTTGTCTTGCAAAGAAAGGAACCGTTCCGAATATTAATGGTATAATAGCACCTTTTACTCCTATTGCAGTACCCATTATAAATCTTGTAAGAGGCACTAACATTGCAAGAAGTATTATGAATGGTATAGCTCTGAAAAAGTTAATCACTTTGCTTAACACTTCATATAATAATATATTTTCCATTATTCCGAATTTTTTAGTAACTATTAAAAGCACTCCCAAAAATCCGCCTATAAAAAATGATATTACACCCGAATAAAAAAGCATTACGAAAGTTTGTATTATGCTTTGATAAAGTCTAGGTAAATCAGCCATAACATTAGGCATTAAATTATTCATCATATCTAGCATCTTTTATAACCTCCACATCTACATTCTGCTCATTTAGAAACTCTACGGCTTTTGTTATGCCATGTTTTTCTTTTTCATGAAGTATAACAACAAGTCCTCCTAAAAGGCTTTCATCTATAAGCTCAACATTTCCAAATATTATATTAACATCTACATTAAACTTTCTTGAAACATGAGATATTAAAGCCTCTCCTACACTGTCCTTTTTATATTTTAATCTTACTATACATTCACCTTGTTTTAATTCTGTTATATTATGTTTTTCTTCTATAAGTGTGTATATCTTAGATAGATTTGAAGTAGTATCTATAAAATCCTGAGTTATTTGATTTTTTGGATGTGAAAATACTTCAAATATATTTCCCTCCTCTATTAAACTTCCCTTATTCATAACAGCAACTCTATGACATAGCTCTTTTACAACATTCATTTCATGAGTTATTACTACTATGGTTATTCCAAGTTCTTCATTTAATTTTTTTAATAACTTCAATATAGAAGATGTTGTTTGAGGGTCTAAAGCACTTGTAGCTTCATCGCATAAGAGGATTTGCGGATCATTAGCCAAAGCCCTTGCTATTGCAACTCTTTGTTTCTGTCCGCCGCTCAATTGCGAAGGATAAACATAAGCTTTTTCTTTTATATCTACAAGTTCAAGCAAAGACATAACTTTTTTTTCTATTTCATCTTTTGAAAGCCCTCTGTATCTTAATGGATAAGCAACATTTTTAAATACTGTCCTTGAACCGAATAAGTTAAACTGCTGAAATATCATACCCATTTTTTTTCTTTTTTCTCTAAGCTCTCTAGGTTTTAAAGATGTTAACTCCACTTCATCTACATACACTTTACCTGATGTAGGTCTTTCTAACAAATTTATGCATCTTACTAAAGTTGATTTTCCGGCTCCTGAAAAACCTATTATACCGTATATCTCACCTTTGTTTATTTTTAAAGATACATTATTAACCGCATTGAGCTGTTTATTTTTAGCAGTTTTAAATACTTTACTGACATTTTCTAAAACTATCATCTATTATCCTGAAAATTAGATTATCAAATTTATTGAAAATAAAACCCATTTTTTCAATTATATATTTTTAAATATATCTGTCAATACTAATAAAATGTTTAATTAAAGATACCTGTTAATAAATAATTATCAGATTTAAAGCGGTTAAATAAATCGCTGACATAATAAAAGCTTGATTTCTAATAAAGCATAAAGACAAAATAAAGTAAAAATTATATATTAGATAATAAAGAATAAAGGGCGGGGTATGTAAATAAAGTTTTCAAACTTAATTGCATCTATGCCTGCACTTTAAAAAATTATAAAATAATTATCCTTGCTGTATACTCATCTTATTTAATTTACTGCTCAATCTATGTAAGTAATAAGTAATGAATATAAATAGTCCCATTACAGCAACATGATTAATAAAGAAAAATATAGCAGGTTCTTTAATAGAAGGAACTTTTGCCATTAAAAACATTTTAATATAAAAACCTCTCTCTATAAATGAAACTATTCCATATATAGCTATTAATAAACCTATTATTATGCATATTTGTTTTTTTACATTCATGAATTTTTTACTCATATTTATAAATATACCCCAATGCATTCCCAAATGTACAGATATCAATATAAATCCCCAATAGCTGCAAATTATATGCAATTTTTTATTTAATACTTTTATGTCGCCAATGTTAAAAAATTCTACTACACTTTTATTAAATAATATTCCGCTTATAATTAATCCAAACATACATATAAAAAGCAGAGTATTTATGAATGTATTAAGTGCTCTATTTAAACTATATTTTCCTTTAGGCAGATTTTTATACCAATTAATATTCATTATATTATGAAGTATAAAAAATACAAAAATCAAAAATCCTAAATATTCATGTATGGTTCGTCCTGTAAAATGATATCCCATCAAAACGAATAAAGAACAGTCATTATTATATCTATAATTATTTTAATCCTATTTCTCATCTATAATTTTCCCCCTATTTACAAAATTAGTCAATCATCTCAATTATTAAAATAATATAGCATGCTATTTACTTTATTAGACGAATTACTTTGTTAAAAGTTTCCTATAATTTGTTTTTTGTAAAAAAAATTTATATATTTTTTTATTATTTATTATTGTTATGATATAATTTTTTAAAGCGATAAACTAGCAGCTGATAACTTTAGTTGTCAGCTTAATTTTAGCGAGTTTATCGCTAGCAATAATAAGAAATCCATAGAAATTAGGAATATAATTTCTATGGACTTCTGAGTAAATTATGATTGAAAAACTTAGTATATAAATAAAAATGAAAATTATTTGCTTGGTTTGAAAAAGTTTAATCTCAAAGCATTAGTAACAACAGAAACAGAACTTAAACTCATAGCAAGAGCAGCAAATATAGGATTCAAAAGTAAATCCTTACCCATAATAGCAGTTAAAAAACCTCCTATGGAAGAAGCTATTAAAGGTTCTCTGAATACATGCAAAACTCCTGCCGCAATAGGTATGCCTATTACATTATAGCAAAAAGCCCAGAATAAATTTTGTTTTATATCTCGCATTGTAGCCTTGCTTAATTCTATCGCAGCTACAACGTCATTAGTGTTTGATTTTACCAATACTATATCAGCACTTTCTATAGCAACATCAGTACCGCTTCCAATGGCAATACCTACATTAGCCTGAGTCAAAGCAGGTGCATCATTTATACCATCGCCTACCATAGCAACAGTTAAGCCTTGATCCTGAAGTTTTTTTACTTCATTAGATTTTTCTTCCGGAAGTACTTCTGCAAATACAATATCAATGCCGGCTTCTTTTGCAACTGAATTAGCTGTGTTTTTGTTATCTCCTGTTATCATTGCAGTTTTTATTCCAAGTTTGTGAAGTCTGTTTATTGCCTCAATGCTTTCTTGTTTTAATTTGTCAGCAACTGCTATTATACCTAAAAGTTTATTATCATAGGCAACATACATAGGAGTCTTACCTTCTTTTGAAAGTTTATCCATATATGAATTATAATTTTCTATATAGATATTTTCTTTATTCATTAGCTTATCATTGCCCATTAAAACTTTTTTATTATCAATGAATACTTCTATACCAAAACCAGCTATGGCTTTAAAATTTTCTATATTAAGAAGTTTAATATCTTTTTCTTTAGCTTCTCTTACTATTGCCTCGCCTAAAGGGTGTTCGCTTCCATTTTCAGCACTTGCCGCTATTAAAAGAAGTTTGTCTTTATCATCAGAAATAATGTCAGTAACATAAGGCTTACCCTCTGTAAGAGTGCCTGTCTTATCGAACATAACAGCATTTATTTTTCCAGAAACTTCTAAGGCTTCAGCATTTTTAAAAAGTATTCCTAGTTCAGCGCCTTTTCCTGTACCAACCATTATTGCAGTAGGTGTGGCAAGCCCTAAAGCACAAGGACAAGCTATAACAAGTACAGATACAAATACTGTTAAAGAAAATACAAAATTATGAAGAGCTATAAACCAAATTATACCTGATATCAAAGCTATAGTTATTACAGCAGGCACAAAGTATGAAGAAACAACATCGGCAATATGTGCTATTGGAGCTTTTGAACCCTGAGCATCTTCTACAAGTTTTATAATCTGTGCTAATGCAGTATCAGCTCCTACTTTTTGAGCTTTGAATTTGAAACTTCCTGTTTTATTTATAGAAGCACCAACTACTTTATCCCCTACACTCTTTTCAACTGGTATGCTCTCTCCTGTAAGCATTGATTCATCAACACTGCTGTATCCTTCTATTATTTCTCCGTCAACAGGAATCTTCTCACCCGGACGAACTAATACTATATCATCAACTTTTACATCTGCAATTTTTATCTCTTTTTCTTCTCCGTCTTTTATTATAGTGGCAGTTTTAGGCTGAAGTCCCATAAGTTTTTTTATTGCCTCGCCTGTCTTTCCTTTGCTTCTAGCTTCTAAATATTTTCCAAACTGTACTAATGTTATTATAACTGCAGCTGACTCATAATAAAGATTTTCCCCATGAGGATTAAGTCCCATAAATGCTAAAACAGTAGAATAAATACTATAACTGAATGCCGCAGTTGTTCCTATTGCTACAAGCGAGTCCATATTAGGCGAACCTCTAAAAAGTGCAGGAAAACCTAATGTATAAAATTTATATCCTGATATCATAACAGGTACGCATAAAAATATTGCAACTATAGAAAAAATTTGAGGATTAATATGATGCACCAAAAAACTAGGTATTGGGAATTTAACGAAACTTACCATTGGTGCCATCGATATATAAAACAAAGGTATAGAAAATATTGCTGATACTATAAGTCTTATTTTCTGCTCTTTTATCTCTCTTGCTTTTACGACTGCCGGATCTTCTTCTTTACCCAAAACCTGATATCCTGCCTTTACCACAACATTAACTATATCATCATACTTAAGCTTTTTTTCATCATAATTGAATACTGCTTTTTCAGTAGCTATATTAACATTGGCATCTTCTATGCCTTCTGTTTTTTTCAAAGCTCTTTCTACTGCTCTTGAACATGCTGCACAGTGCATGCCTCCTATTTTTAAAGTCATTTTCATATATATAAACCCCTGTATAAAAACATATTTCATTTTACTATTTTTTATAAAATGTTACAATAGTCTAACAATATAATTATAATAAATTTCTAATAAAATTCAAGTAGGGTGTATGGGTATATATAAAAATAAATAAAAAAATAGGCTCCATAATAAATATAAAGCCTATTTTAATTAATTTTCTATTATAATTAATTTCTAATAATTTTATCTAATTTATCAGCTGTAACGTAATATTTGTAATTATCACCGTTAAAATGTATTATAACCTGAAAGTATGTTATAGAATCCTTTCCAAATCTCATTCTTAATGTATAATTGCCTTTATAATCACTTGAATAATATGTATTTTTATTATTATCTAACTTAATATTATCAAAATTAAAAAGACCTCTAGCATGTACGCTAGCTATTTTATCTTCTTCATAAATATCTACATATACCTGTATATCTTCAGGACCTACAGCATGAATTCCATCTAACAACTTAATATTTAATTGTCCTTTTCCGCCGTATTCTACAATACCATTTAATGCCTCAATAGTTGGCTTATCACCATTATTATTTATTCCTGTACCTTCATTATCACTGCCATTATCATTAGAAGAAGTGTTACCTGAATTACTGCTTGTATTTCCTGAATTAGCATTATTTTCTGTGTTTTTTGTTTCATTATTATTTTGAACAGGATTTGCTGGATTATTATTTGCACATGATACGTCAAATAAAATTATCATTATAATCAAAAATATTTTTGCTTTCATTTTTTATTTCCTTATATTTTCTATGTATTAAATATAACATTTATAAATAAAAAGTAAAAATTTACTTCATATTTTATTTTTATAAAGAAATAAAACTAAATTTACATAATACAAATAATATTAATAAATATAAAGATTTTATTTATAATTATAATAGAATTGTAATGTATTTTTACTATATGATAAAAGTATATATATCACTGTAAAAATACATAAAATATAAAAAACAAAATTATTTATAATAAATATATGATTTATAATACAAATTATACCTTTGTATTAAATCATTTATTTTTTAAATAATTATCAAAATACTCTATAGTTTTTTTCAAACCATCTTCCAATTTATATTCAGGCTTCCAATTAAGTTTTTCTTTAGCCAATGTTATATTAGGCTGTCTTTTTATAGGGTCATCTTTAGGAAGATCTTTGAAAACTATTTCTGATTTTGAATTTGTCATTTCTATAATTTTTTGAGCAAATTCCAACACTGTCATTTCTGCTGGGTTTCCCAAATTTACAGGTCCTATAAAATTATCAGCATTCATCATTTTTACAGCACCGTCTATCAAATCATCGCAATAACAAAAACTTCTGGTTTGGCTTCCATCTCCATAAACTGTTATAGGTATGTTTTGAAGTGCCTGTATAACAAAATTTGAAACTACCCTGCCATCATGTTCATTCATTCTAGGACCATAGGTATTAAATATTCTTATTATCTTTATATCTGTTTTATACTCTCTGTAATAATCCATCATCAAAGTTTCAGCACCTCTTTTGCCTTCATCATAGCAGCTTCTTATACCGTTAGGATTAACATGCCCCCAATAATTTTCTTCTTGAGGATGCTCCAAAGGATCTCCATATACCTCACTAGTTGAAGCCTGAAGTATTCTTGCATTGCAGTCTCTTGCTAAATTAAGCATATTAAGTATACCGAAAATGCTTGTTTTAAAAGTATGCACAGGATTTCTCTGATAATGTATAGGTGAAGCAGGACAGGCAAAATTATAAATTTCATCGCATTCTATATGTATGGGTTCTGTTATATCATGTCTTATAGTCTCAAAATTTTTATTATCCAATAAATGTTCAATATTTTCTTTACTGCCTGTAAAAAAATTATCTATAGATATTACATAATTTCCTTCTTTTAATAATCTTTCGCATAGATGAGAACCTAAAAATCCGGCTCCCCCTGTTACAATAATTCTTTTCATTTTTTAATTATCCTTCTAAATTATATTAGTTATAAAATTATATTATAGCAAATAACTAAATATTTCAATTAAAATTATATTTTAAAACTTTATTCTCATACCCCGCCCATTTATATTTTCTGCCTAAAGTTCAAATTATAACTTTATTTATCCTTAATGCTTTACTTCTAAAAGCAGGCCCGCCCTAGATTTAATTAGGTTTATAACGAGCTTCACGCACGGTGCGTAGATTCTCAAATATAAATAATACTTGAATTATTAACTGATTTATATTTTTTGATTATCCTAACGTGCGGTATATAATCTATAAATTTAAAAACCGCTTGGGAGGGTGTTAACAGTGTTAGCATATAAAAAATAATTGAACATAAATTTCAAAACTAATCTAAAAGTATAAAGGGCTGGGTATTTAAATTAAATTTTTAATTATAACATATATTAATGACAAAAATTGTCGCTTTTATAAAAAATTACAAAATAAATAACTTTAAATGAATTAAATAAAATTCTTAAGGTTTTTTTTATATTACCGTTAATATTAGCAGTTAATTACTAAATAAAGGAGTTATTAGTATGACTATCAATAGAATAAATAATAATGTGCAGCAAACAGCACAAGTTCAAATGCCTGCTCCTAAAGAAAATACTGCAGCTCAAAACCCTACTAATATACAGAAAATAAGCCAGCAAGGAAGCGGTATATCTCCTCTTTCAAGCAGATACACTTATGCTATAGGACGAGATGGTAAAAGATATGTTTTACAGCTTAGAATAGATATATCTTCAGTAAGAGCTTTCAGTTCATTAGCTTAAAATATATTTTTTGTATTAAATTTATATTATGTAAACATTTATACATTAGAGATATTTTTGTAAGGATAGTTCTATGCTAAATATTAATATATAAAAGCTGGAATTTTAATTTCCAGCCTAATATTATATTTAACTAAATTTCTTAACTACTATTCTGTTGCCTTCTACAAGAATAACTTTTAAATTACTGCCTTTATCTATAAATTCGCCTTCGCTAACAGCATCATACTTTTTTCCATCTATAACTATATATCCTGAAGGTCTGAAAAAGGTATCAGCTACTCCTTCTTTGCCCATTAAATCATCATAAGAAACACTTGAATGATATCCTGAAGCATCACTGTCTAATGTAATCTTATTTTTAAAATCTTTTGATTTGCTCATAAATCTTGCAATCAATATTATAAGTATTATATCTATTAATAAAGAAATAAATATCACAAAAGAAGCCGCAGCTATATTATGTATTCCGAAAGAAATAAATAGTCCGGCTACAATTCCAATTATTCCAAGTATACCTGTAATTCCAAAACCTGGTATAAGAAATAGCTCAACACAAAGAAGAATAACCCCAAGTATAAATATAGCAGGTGCTAAAAATGTACTGCTTCCTGAAAAAAATTGAATAAAGAAAAATACAGCAAAAGCTATTATGGCTGTTACGCCTCCAACACCAAAACCTGGGGTTTTTATTTCAATATATATTCCAGCTATTCCTATAGACATTAATATACTTAAAACTAAAGGATTAAGAAGAAATTTTAATACTGAATCATAACCCTCTTCTTCTATATTTACTATTTCAGCATTACTCATATTTTTTAATTCTAATATCTCATTTATAGAATTGGCTTTTTTATCAGCTATATTTATTGCTACTGCCTCATCAGCACTTAATGTAAGTAAAGTTTGGTTATCTAAATCTATACCGTCACTTTTCTTAGTTAAAACTATAGTTTCATCAACCATAGCTTCGGCAGCTTTAGCATTCTTTTTCGTAGTTTCTGCAGATGATCTCATTGCAGCACGCATAGCACTAACCTCTTTTTCTCCTGCCTTTTTAGGTTCATTGCCATTTAAATATACAGGAGTTGCCGCACCTATAACACTTCCGTCAGACATATAAATTTCTTTAGCACTTAATGATATTAAAGCTCCAGCAGATAATGCATTCTTATTAATATAAACAACTACAGGTACATTGCTTTCCATAATATAATTTTTTATAGATAAAGCTGAAGAAAGAAGCCCGCCAGGTGTATCAAGTTCTAATATAATCAAATCTGCCTTTTTATCATTTGCTTCGTCTATAGCCTTTTTTAAATATCCAGCATACCATCTGTCTATCTCTTGGAATTCCTGTTTTTTTATAACATAAACTTTACCGTCTTTTGAATATAAATAATTAGAAAAAATAAAAATACTCAAAAAAAGCATTATCAATATATTATTAATTTTTTTCATAAATCTCACTCTGTTATTAAATATATTATTATTTTAGTATAACTTATATTTTTTTCAAGCATAATTATAATCTATAAAACTTTATTCTAATTCCCAGCCTTTTTTCTATAAAGTACAATTTAGAAATTTCTGCTTAATTATTTTTATATGCCAGCACTGAAATATTAACGCCCGCCCAAACTTTATTAAAATTTATAATCTTTTCAACGCCGTTTAGTAAGACTATCATTTATTGTTTAAATTTATAATTAAAAAAACAGCATATATTTTAAGTGTATCACAGCGGCGGTGAGAAAGCAACAAATTTAAAAAAATCTTGGGTGGGATGCTAATGGATTCTAATTGAGTCACTAAGAAAATTAAAAGTTTGAATTTAGATTTAAACTATAAATATAAAGGGTGGGGACTAAAAATAAAGCTTTAAAACTTAATTACATACCCCGCCCTTTTTTCTATAAAGTACAATTTAGAAATTTCTGCTTAATTATTTTTTATACGCCAGCACTGAAATTATAACGCCCGCCCAAGTTTTATTTATACTGCAGAACTTTTTCATGACTGGAGACTTATTATCAATGTACCTGCCACTATAAAAAGCACACCTATAATGATTTTTATATTCAAAGCCTCTTTTAAAAATATTGCCGCTAATATTATGGTAAAACTATAGAAAGTTTATCTATAACTATAACCCTATTAACATTTCCAATCTGTAAAGCCTTGAAATAAAAAAGCCATGATAAACCTGTCGCTATGCCTGATAATACTATAAATATAATAGTCTTTGTATTAAGATTTTTTATACTCTCTATTGTGTTTATAGAGTTCACAGAATTTGTATAAAATACTATAACCCAAGACATTATTAATATTATAATAGTTCTTATGGCAGTTGCTAAATTTGAATTAATACCGGCTAAACCTATCTTTATAAGTATAGCAGTAAGAGAAGCAAATATTGATGATAATAATGCAAAAATAATATCCATAGAAAGCCTTTAATTTTTAATATAGTGTTTTTAGTATTATGTTTTTGATAATGAATTATTTTTTGTTCATAATATTTTTGTGAAGATAAAGTACATTATCTAAAAGCATAGAAACTGTAACGCTTCCAACCCCATTAGGTACAGGAGTAATATAAGAAGCTAACTTTGAAGCCTCCTCAAAATTAACATCACCTTTCAAAGATCCGTCTTCTAGTACATTTATACCTATATCTATAACTACAGCTCCTTCCTTTATATACTCTCCTGTAATGAATTCTGCCTTTCCTATAGATACGCATAATATATCAGCATTCTTACAAAGCTCTTTTAAATTCTTAGTCTTTGAATGTGCTATTGTTACAGTAGCAGACTTCTGTAAAAGTAAATGAGCTAAAGGCTTTCCAACTATCTCACTTCTGCCTATAACAACAGCATTAGCACCTTCTATATTAATGCCTGATTTCTCTATTAAAGCCATAGCACTCTTTGCAGTACAAGGAGCTAAATTGCTGTCTCCTATAAATATTCTTCCCAAATTAACATGAGATATTGCATCAGCATCCTTTTCTATTGAAATAGTTTCATAAACTTTCTTCTTGCTTATATGTTTGGGAAGAGGCATCTGAATCATTATTCCGCTTGTTTCGTATTCTTTATTTAAATATTCTATCAATGTTAAAAAATCTTTCTCTGTTGTACTTACAGGAAGATTATGCAAAGAACCTATCATTCCAACACTTTCAGCTTGCTTCTTTGCTCTTGTAAAATAAACCTCTGTAGATTTATCGTCTTCAAAATATAGAAAATCTATTCTTGGTTTCTTTTCAAGAAGTTCTGTTTCCTTCTTTATTCTCTCTTTTATCTCTTTTGCTAATTCTCTGCCATCTAAAATATTAGACATATAATCTCCTTATAAAAATTTCAATTTGAAATTTTCTTATTATTTTTTATAATAATATAATGCTGTAAAATAAAATACAAGTATAGATTTTTTAATATTTATATTGTATATTATTAAACTATGATAAAAAAAATATTCATTATCTTTTTTACTGCCTTAACTATAAGCAGCATATCATTTGCTCAGAAAAAAATAATAATATTTGAAACAGACTATAGTAACAATTATAATTCTTATGCTGTTAAAGATATTATAATAAAAAACTTATTCGTTAATTCTGACTTTCGTATAATACCTTATATGCCTTATAAAAAAAATAGTTATAAAGAAATAAAATCTAAAATTAAAAAGCTCACATTAAATAATAATGCTGATTTATCAATAACTTATAATCTATTTAAATATAAAAACGGACTTTTACTTAATTATGTAATATTTGACAGAGAAAAACCTAATGAATGGAAAGAAAAGAATATTTATTCCAAAGAAGAAAAATTATTTGAATCTATTAATAAAGTATTGGAAGAGATATATTCCTATTCTAAAAAAAATAATAATCTTATAACAGAAGATGAATATATTTCACTTATAGGATATTATAGCCAAATAGTAAATAATATTGAAAATAATAATGAAAATAAGAAAAAAATTTATGAAATGTTTTTTAATTTCTACAAAGATAATATTTATTTCAACATGGATTATTTAGAATATCTTACAGAAAATGGAAATAAAAATTCTCTTAATGATATGAATACTATAGTAGAAAATATGGAAAAGCATTTGGATAAAAATAATCATTACTATCTATCTGCATTAGGAGATTTATATTACAGCAAATATAAAATCAATGTTGAAAATGAAGATATAGAAATCAGTATAGAAAATTATACCAAAGCAATAAATGCCAAAAAAGACAATTACATATATTATAAAAAACTTGCAAATGCTTATATATTAAAAAATGATTATGATAATGCTTCAAAATCTTATAATGCAGCTATAAAAATTTATGATAAAGACATTGCTTTAATAAAAGATGCTGTTTATTTACTTAAAAGAGATATGAATCAAAATGGGAATTTAGTAATAGAATATTTGAAAAAGATTATTGATATAAATAAAAATGATGATGAGGCTTTAGAAGAATTAGCAGGTATATACGAAAATCTAGGCGATAAATATAATGCACAAACATATTATACTAAACTTCTTGAAGCTGTTAATTATAATCTTTATATAATCAATAATGAAAAACCTAATCCCATACTATACGATAAATACATAAAAAAACGAAATGAAATAACAAAAAAGCTAGAAAAATTAAAAATATAATTCCAATATAATATTTCATAAACAATATATACAAAAAAACATATTTATTGTATAATCGAGAAAATACTATAAAGGAATAAAAAATGGAAATTATTAATAGTATAATAACAAATACCAATAATGTAATGTATGGCTATTTATTGTTGGCAGTGTTTTTTGTTATTTCTGTTTTCTTTACTATAAGATTAAAAGGAATACAAATTTCGCATTCAATACATGCATTAAAACTTCTTTTTTCTAAACATGAAAAAGGAGACGGGGTTTCAGGATTTGTAAGTTTTTGTATAAGTACAGCTTCAAGAGTTGGTACAGGAAATATTACCGGAGTTATGACTGCAGTTTCAGCAGGCGGACCAGGGGCTTTATTTTGGATGTGGATAATGGCTATTTTAGGAGGAAGTTTAGCTTTTTCAGAAAGTACACTCGCTCAGCTTTATAAAGAAAAAGATTCTCAAGGAAAGTTTATAGGAGGAGCTTCTTTCTATATAAAAAGCAGATTAAAAAAACCAATATTAGCAATATTATTTGCTTTATGTATG
The DNA here is from genome assembly GCA_949300355.1 of uncultured Brachyspira sp. Lineage (GTDB taxonomy): Bacteria > Spirochaetota > Brachyspiria > Brachyspirales > Brachyspiraceae > Brachyspira. The sequence goes on along the minus strand of CASGDY010000028.1, from coordinate 2,590 downwards.
ATATTCACATATACAACTTTTAATGGAGTTCAAGCCAACACAATATCAAATGCTCTATCAAAATATAATATATCATTCATTGTAACTGCTATTATTTTAACAGTAATTACAGGAATAATATTATTCAGTAAAAAAAGAGAAACTATAACTCATGCATGTGTATTCATAGTACCTGTCATGGCAATACCTTATATATTGATAGGACTTATTATATTCTTTACTAATTTGCCTTCAGTACCTTTGGCATTCCAAAATATATTTGTTCAGGCATTCAAACCTAGTGCAGTTTTCGGCGGTGCTATAGGAATTACAATTTCAAACGGATTGAAAAGAGGTTTATTCTCAAATGAAGCCGGTATGGGAGGTGCTCCGCATGCAGCTGCAGCTGCTCATACTTCTCATCCTTGCAAACAGGGTTTAATACAGATGTTCTCAGTATTTACTGATACTATATTGATATGTTCTATTTCCGGATTCATACTTCTATTATCTCCTGAAGCTATGAAAGAAGTTAAAAATATGGAAGGTATTAATTTATTCCAATATGCTATGGAATCACATTTAGGAAGTTTCGGTTCTATATTTATTACAATATGTATATTACTCTTCTCTTACAGTTCCATATTAGGAAATTTCTTCTATATAAAAACAGGTGCTGCTGCTGTAAAAGATAATTTTGTAGCCTATATAATAGTAGGACTTATGACTATAGCAATGGTATTTGCAGGTTCATTGGCTGAATTCAAAACTATATGGGGGGCAGGAGATATGTTTATGGGATTTATGGCTTTATTAAACATCATAGTTATGGTAATACTTAATAAGCCTGTGTACTTGCTTACTAAACATTATGTGAGTCAATTAAAAGAACATAAAGAACCTACATTCCATAAAAACTTAATAGAAGAATTAAAAACAGATGATGCTATCACTCAATGGGATAATAAAAATTAATTAATAATTATATAATTAAAAAATATATAGGCTTGCTGTTATGATATGATAGCGAGCCTTTTTTATTTTAAAAATTTACTCTGCCCGCCCGCCCTCCTCTAATTCCTTTTAAAATTTTTTTAATTCATTTATCAACTTTTCTTGCTGCACGCCTGCCGAAGGCACGCACAGCGAGGCGGACAGCGTCAAGTTGCTGCCGCAGGCACGCTTCTCGAAAGTGCAAATATTTTATAATGCATATTTTTAGCTTAAAATGCAGTTCTTTTGGTTCTTTTATATCAATAAAAGAACTAGGGGTGTGGGGGCAAAGCCACCACAAGCAAAAAGCATAAAAAATATTCAAATTTTCCATATGTTTTTAAATACTTAGATGAATTAAAAATTTAAATATAATGTTAATATAACAATTTCAAAATATTGATGAGGTTTATAGAAAAATTGATAATTAAAAAATACTAGACTTAATTTATATATATGCTAAAATTTATTATAAGAAAATATTTTTAACTATAAAAATTAAAGCGAGAAAATAAATGCTTGTAAGTTTCAGTGCAAAGAACTATAAATCATTTTATGATGAAGTTACTCTTGATATGCGTATAGAAGTAAATGACAGCAACAGAGAAGAAATTGAAAATAATCCATTTGTACATAAAATAAATGATGATTATATATCAAAACTATGCCTACTGTATGGACATAACGGAAGTGGCAAATCTAATTTATTAAATGCTATAATGTATTTATTTGCTATAAATATTTATGAAGATACTGAATATTATCATAAAAGCTTATTAATTCCTAATATGATTTATGGTAAAAACAAAGATACTAAATTTACTTTAGAATTTTATAATTATGATAATGAATTATGTCAATATAATATAATACTTGATAATATAAATAAAAAAATAAAATATGAATTATTAAAAAAAATGATAATACAATTTTTAAAAGAGAATCAAATTTAATTACTGATGGAATGGAAATATTTAAAAATAAAGATGGAATACCCAATAATAAATCGGTAATTTCTTATTTTGATAGTGTTGATAGTTATAATGAATATGTACAAAATTACCTATCAGATTTTGCATGTAATTTTTTATACAATTTGATTGCAAAGGAATATAGCGATAGATATTCTTTTTTACCTATAGGTAATATATATTCTAATTTTACTAAATACAAAATTTGGGAATTATATAAAAAACTTATTTCTCTTGCTGATGTGGGTATAGATGATATAAAAGCAGTAAAAAATAATAGTAATAATAAATATAATAATCAATTAGAAAGATTTCTAAATGAACTTAATGAATATAAATTTATATCTTTTCACAAAGATTATGAGGATGACTTTAGTAAAGTAGAATCTGATGGAACAAAAACTTATGCTAATAATTTATTTGATATATTATCTTCTTTAAGACGTAGTGGATTATGCATATTAGATGAATTTCAAGGTGTACAGTCTGAACTTTTAGAGCTCGTTATAAGTTTATTCAAAAAAAATATGTTTGAAGATTTGGATAATCCAACTGCACAATTAATATTATCCACCCATGATACAAATTTAATGTGCCTCAACGATACATTGTTAAATCATTATTGGTTTTTGAACAAAGAAGACAAT
>CASGDY010000027.1 GCA_949300355.1 uncultured Brachyspira sp. | reverse complement strand
AAAGATAATACTCTGCCTAACTTTCCAAAATCTTTTTTGAAAAAACAAGGTTTAGAAGATAAGCCTATTTTATTAAAAAAGAATATAATTGAAAGAAATTTTTATGACAGACATAAAGATATTGATAAAGAAAAAGCTATAAAAATATTGGGTAATGCTCTTTACAAAACCGATGACATATTTTATGGAAGAGAAGACAGACCTAATTATTATAATTTTATACACTATGCGGATGATGGGCGTAATGATTTAGTTTTAGTAGAAATTGAAGATACAAAAGAAAACTATGAAATAGTACATTTTTATAGATTGAATAAAAGAGGACTAAGTAAATTAAAAAATCAAACTAAAAAACTTTAAAAAAGAGTTAGTAGGGAGGACGGACTGTGTCCCTCCATCGCAGTACTTAAAAAATTAAGCAAGCGGCAGGCGTGTCCGATGATTTCTGCCATTCGTACTAACTCTATATATTTAGTTTAACAAAGTTTTTATGATAAGTCAATACGAAAATAAACCTTTTTTCTATAGTATATAAACATATTATGTATTGACAATTTATATAAAAATTATATATATAATATATATGAGTAAAATTAGAGCTATTTTAAAAGATATTCTTCATTTAGAAGTTTTAGAAATTACAACTAGAAACATATTACAGCCCTTGATTTTTTTTATAGTCATAATTGAACTATTTTTTTTACTTGTAATGTTTCTTGGGTTTTTATTTAAAAACAGTATAATTGCATATTTATCATTAATATTTATGATTTTATTAGCATTGGTTCCTATAATAGCATATTTTATTATATTAAAAACAAGACCTGAAGATTTACATGATGAAAAATATCTGTTAGAAAAAAATAAATTAGAAATGTCGAAAGATGATTACACTATAGTGAGTGAAGAAAAAAGCAATAATTTAATAGATATAGATATAAATAAACCTGATGACTATAAATAGAATTAGGAGTTATTAAATGGAAAAATATTTTATATTACTTATAGAAGATATGGGAAAAATAGAATGGAAACTATTAAAAGAAAAATTAGATTTAGCTATAGATTGGTTAAAAATAATGCCTAATTCTTTTATTTTACGAACTACTAGTAATACTTCACAATGGTATGCTAGATTACAAACTGTATTATCTGATACTACATTTTTTATAACTGAAATAGATATTAATAATCGTACTGGTTGGATGTCAAAATCTAAATGGAATTGGATAAATAAAAATCTCCAATAAAAATAAAGATACAGTATTTTTACCCTAAACAGCGATAAACTAACTATAGTATAAATCTTTTTTTGTTGTTTGATTTATACTTTAGTTATGCTTAGCTTATTTGATACGGCAAAAAGAATATTAAAGTCTTTCTTTGATGACAATTTATTCAGCATTAATGATATTTTATCACAAACAAAAATTGAGGCACTTATCAGAGCAATAGATAAAGGCATAAAAAAGGATTATGATAAAGTATTAAAAAGTGTTAATAAAGAAGTACGTTCTAAATTAAAAAATGAATATAATCAATTCATAAAAAAAGGCGTGTTCAGAGCTGCCCCAAGTTTACAGAAATATAAAATTGAAGATTTAAAGCCTGATTTCAAAAAAGAATTAGAAAGCAGGATAAATGTTTCGCTGTCATATATAAAAACTCAAGACCAAAACACAATAGAAGAAATAAAAAACAGATTAATGAACTTTGCCTCAATACCTCATCAAAATAAAAACTTAGAAGAATTGGAATATGACTTTTGGAACGATGTAATACCTGCTAAAGTAAAAAAGAATTATAAAACTTCATCTTGGCAGAATATGATAATTCGAGACCAACAGCATAAACTCGTTTCTAATATGACATACATTACAGCAATGAAAAACGATGCGATAGGCTTTATTTGGAAGAACAGAAAAGACATTAGAGTTGTAGGCAATCCTTCAGGACTCTATCCAAGCGGAAATAAAATGCATAATAATCATTGGAAACGTGAAGGAAAACTTTATTTATTTAGAGACAGTGCGGCACTTAAAAAAGGTTTAATCAAAAAAACTAAAGATGTTCAGTACGCTGATGAGATAGAAGACGGACTGCCTGGCATATCTATAAACTGCCGATGTACTATGCGTTTAATCTACAGGCTTTATGAAATACCTGCTGAATATAAAAATATAATAACAGAAAAAGGAAAGGAGCTTTCTTGAAATGGCAGGAGATAAAACTAAATTATTAAATAAAGCCTCAAAAGAGTTTACATCAAAAACAGTTCCCTGTGTCTGTTATAGTGCCTCAAAGATTAATTTAGAAAACGGATTTTGCTATATTTTGATAGATAAAACAAAAAGTACAATCATTAAAAATATAGCGATTCATTCTAATAAAAATAGAGAAATGACTTTGTCTGGGCAAATGGACATCGGAGAATATATTATACAAACTCCTGTTTCATTGAGTGATTCTTTCAAAGAAACTCCTGAACTTTTTATTTTAAGCTATGATAATAATTTTTTTATGGTTCATTCTCTCATAGCTTATAACCAAGAAGCAAATCATTATGATTATAGAGCCGAAATACTGCAAAATAAAAATAAAGGCTTTGTTGTTTATGACATTACAGAAATAAGCAGTAATTTATTAAATAATTCAATACCGCTATGGATTTATAATAAAGACAGATTGAATATTCCTGTTTATCCTTCATATTTAAGCCCTTTGAACCTTGAAACTCCATATTTAAGTGTAGAAGTAATTGACACTAAAGGGCTTTCAATGCCTCGATATGAAAAAGAAAATGAAAACAACTATGTGGGGCAATGGAAACAGGACACTATAAGACTTCATTTAATAAATGCCGCAGCTGAGGCACAGCAGGAATTAGCATACAGCATACAAACATTAGCACAAAATTATAATGAAAATGTGTTTGGAGTAAATGATTTTATTAATTTCAAAAGTGTTTCGGATGACAGACAAAAAGGCTTTGGAATAGTAAGCAATAAAGCTATAAGCGATTTTAAGATTAATTATTATCAGGAAACAGCAGCAAGCAATATTGTTATTGAACTGATAAAAAGGGTAATAGTTCAAGTAAATAAAGAGGAATTAATTTTGTTTAATTTAGAAAATATAAATAATTAGTAAATAAATATAAGAATACAAAGCGAAAAAAAGCCGCCGAGTAATGAAAATTGCTCGGAGCTTATAGGCTTTTTTGAGCATAGAAATAATAAAATAACTTTATTTAATGCGGAAGAAGCAGACACGCAATAAATAATTTTTAATATAAAATACAAAGGAGGAAAGCGAGCCGAAGCATATGACAACTTTAGTTGGCATATAATGTTAGCGACACCGCAGGTGGACTTCGTCGGCGAGCATAACAACAATGAGCAGACCTAATCCATTACAACCAGTTATAGTAAATGTAAAAGTATTAGGCGTGAATGTCCCTGCTGATTATACCAGAGTTTTTGGAATAGTCAGTTATGGAGACACTAATTTAGAGGCTAATACTTTAAAAACAATCAGCAAAAGCGAAATAGCAGATTTAGAATTAAAAGAGGGTTCATATACAGAAAGTTTCTTGAACTCTTTCTTTACTAATAATGCTATGGGACAAATTAATGTTTTAGAAACAAGAACAGTACCAAACATTAAACAGTATGCCGCAGGAGATTATTATGCGGATGGAAGTCAAGCATACAAATGCTTACAAGCAGACACTGCCGCAAGCGAAACAGACTTGAAACCAAGTAAACTGTCAGACAGCGGATATTGGGAAGAAACATCGGACCCTAAAAATTATGAAATAGACAGTTTATATGTAAATGCTCAAGGCGAAACATATAAATGTATTCAGGCAGACACAGCATTGAGTGCCGCAGATTTGACGCCTACTAATTTATCAGATACAGCATATTGGACCAACATAACAAGCGAAATAGTTTCTGAAGCCGTTCAGGTTTTAAGTGATTTTGCGGCAAGCGGAGAATTAAGAGTGTATGAATGGGCTTGTCCTACTGCTTTTTATACTAATACTGATTTTATTGCTTTAGTAAAATCTTATTCAGACGCAACAGCAGGACAATATTTTTCTTTAGAGCTTCCTGAAGGCACAGACCCAAGTACAGACGAAACATTTGCTTTATACATAAAAAGTAAAAGTTTTGCCCCAGTTTATCCTTCAGCAGTTAAGGGAGAAAGTGCTAACGGTGCTGTAGTTGGAGTGAAATCAGGAAATCTATATAATTTAAGTGTGAGCAATCCTCTTTCTTTACTTCAGTGGAAAACTATTTACGGCATAACTCCGCAGGATAGATTATCTAATTCTTTAGTGAATGCTTTAAATAACAACGGCTGTTCTTGGATAGGCTCATTAAACAATAATACTGTTATTTTGGGCGGAATGGTGGCAGACGGCAAAGATTGGGAATATTATTTTGCCTTAGACACATTTATTTTTAGATTGATTGTTGATGTGGCTTCTATGATGATACAGGCTTCAAATAATCCGCTTCAAGCTATAAAGTTCAATCAAAATGGAATTAATATAGTGAAAAATAAATTAGCAGCTATAAGCAATACTATGACAGCTTTTGGAGTTTTAGACAATTTCGGTTCTGATTATGATACAAATACAAACGCAATATTAAACAGCGGAGAATGGGCTGCGGTTGATTTTGCTGCTTACAAAGCTAATCAGTATCAGGATTGGAAAGACGGAATATATAACGGTGCTTCTTGCTATGCCGCAATAGGCAGTTTTATATTACAAGTAGTACCTAACATTACAGTAGAATAAAAAAAATAAGTGACCAAGTAGGGAACATTGCCGAAGGCACGCACAGCGACAACAATAGGAGGTTAAAAAATGCAGTTACCAAGCTATTTAGAAAAGTTTATAAATAAAGCCGTTACAAGTTTGATTTTCCCAGATGATCCTGATTTAAACCTTACAGCTTTCGATATGGGAGAAGATGCGGCTTCAATGACTATAGATGAAGAGACAGTAAAAAGATTAAAAGTTAATTTCGGAGATGTAGGAGCAGCTGAAATGGCTGTTCCTGCTACAATTAATGTTTCTATTATTAAAGTTGTAACACCTGCGGAAACTTGGAGAAAGAGAATATTTACAAATGGACTTGTAAGCGGAGCAAATAGAACCTGCGTATTTACTGATGATGCAGGCAATGAATATAGTATATTTGCTTGTACTTTGTCTATGGGCGAAGTGTCAGCAAATGCTTCAAGCCCTGTTTATACTTTCACAGTAAAAGGAACATTAGCGGTAAATACAGAGCTTTACGGCGTTTTAATAGGATAATAAGGAGCATTTATGGATAATACAAAAATAGACTACAATACAGCAAATATAGTTTTTCCAATAAATACCCCTGACGGAGAAATTAAAGTTTTTCTTCCGCCTTCAAATAAAGATGAAATAAAATCTAATGCTTTAGTGCTTGGAGGATTTGCGGGATATATTGATAATATCAGTATGCCTGTTCTTTTGACTGATTATGATATTTATATTGATGAGGCAATAGAAAAAATTGCTGATGAAAAATATAATATCAATGATCCTCGTCATAAAAAATATATTGAGGACAGTAAATTAAAAATGGCTGCTATGCTTGAACGTTCTATTGCCGCAGGCTACTATTTTGAAAATAATGAGGTTAAATCATTAAACGGCATTGACAGCGAGGCAAAAGAATTAATAAAGGCTTCTTTGCTTTTTTTTATTGTAATGCTTCGTTATATGAAGCCTCGTATAAAAATAGAAGAATGGGAAGAGAGAATAACAGAGTTTGGAATAACTTTTACATCATTGAACGCTACGGAATGGAAGAATACTTCTATGACACAATCACAAACCCAAGAGACTTCAGAGGCATAGGACTTCATATTTATAGAAATGGAAATGCCGAGAGGATTCCGGCTGAAAACAGTATTGCTGATTTTCTTTTCAGGTTTCCTTTCGATTATTTCAAAGATTATGTTGATTTATATTTCGATGATAAAGGTAAAAAGCAAATAAAGGAAAACGAAATAAAAAATTATAACAGCTTACTTAATTATATTAGAAAAAGTTTTTAAGGAATATTAAAAATGCTTATTCAAAGTTTACTCGGCTCTGCCTCTGTATTAAACAATAATGCCGGATTTAATTTTCAGGCTATTACGGCAAAATATAATAAGTTCGCTGTGATTCTTCCTGATACAGTGAGCATTATGAGCGGATATGTTGCTCAGGTTTATGTGCCTTTGCCTCTAATAGGTTTTGAAGTAAAGTATAACGGAGATATTCCTTTTCTAGTAAATGAATATTCAGAATATCCTTATTTAAATAAACAGTTATTGATAGACGGAGCCGTGAGGCAGAATGCCGATTTTTCTGTGATACTTCATAATTTAATAACAAATCTTAATCCTTGGACTGTTCAAATGATAAAAAATCAAATATTTGTTGATGCCTTGGAGTTTTATGTTCAAAAAGGAGGAACTTTTAATATTCTCACGCCTTGGGGTGATATTAAATATGCTGTGCTTGTCGGTTTATACGGCATTGAAAATGAGGCAGGACAAAACGGTATTTCGTTCAGATTGGATTTAAAGACTCTAACGCCTGTTTATAAAAGCGAGGGCGAAAAAGTTGCCGGTACATTAAGTAAATATATAACAGGAGTTATTATATGACGCTTCTGCAATCTTTTTCTTTTACTGTAAATACTGAAGGTACTTTTGCCGAACAATATCCTGATTTAAGAACAGGTTTCTACACACATCAAATAACAATAGATAATAATTCATACACTTTCAAAATATTTCCAAACTTTTATATGGAAAATGCGGACATTTCTATATTGAATGAGGCAGAAGAAGTTATTATAAGCAATATTCCTTTCAATATTAGCGAGGGTATAAATTATTTAATTGGAGACATTTCATTTAATAATTACAAATTAATCTACAATATGAAGAAACAGCAGTTCGAACTTTATTCTTTATCATAAACCAACTATCGTATAAATCTTTTTTAGAAGTTAGAAGTATAATAAAGCCAATCAATATTTATAAAGTTTAGTATGGGCTTCTTATTTGAAATAGATGATATAGAAAATATAAATACCAATACGCAAATAGAAGTAAAAACAGGCGATTTGTGGCAGTTGGGAGAGCATAGACTTTTATGCGGAGATTGTACAATAAAAGAAAATATCGATTTGCTTATGAAGGGCAATAAAGCTGATATGGTGTTCACAGATCCGCCTTATGGTATAAATGTTGTTTCTAGTAATGGTAAAATAGGCGGCGATAAACCTTTTGGAAAAAAATAAACATACTTGTATTATTAAAAGCAATAATTATAAACCTGTAAAAAATGATGATACTATAAACACAGCTAAATACTTTTATGAATTAATAAAAGATTGTGAAAAAATATTGTTATGGGGCGGTAATTATTTTCTGCCTTTTCTTCCTTACGGCTATTGGTTAATATGGGATAAACTAAATAGCGGAAATTACGCTGATGGAGAGATGTGCTGGACTAATATAAAAACATCTTTAAAAATATATAAATATTTATGGAATGGAATGATACGATGTGAAAGAGAAAAAAGAGTACACCCAACACAAAAACCTATCAGTTTATTAAGAGAAATTATAAATGACTTTAGCGATAAATATAATATAATTTTAGACGGTTTTCTCGGTTCAGGCTCCACTTTAATAGCTTGCGAACATACAAAACGTAAATGCTACGGAATGGAAATAGATGAGCATTACTGCAGTGTGATTATAGAGCGTTGGCAGAAATACACAAATAAAAAAGCAATAAAATTAAATTAAGGAGAAAAGCGAGAAAAAGCCGCCGAGTAATGAAAATTGCTCGGAGCTTATAGGCTTTTTCGAGCATAACAACAATGAGAGCATACAGAATAGAACTAACATCAAAAACAGGCGTGAGCATAGGCATAGATAAAAGCAAACAGCCTAACTTCCAACCGCCGACAGAGCTAACCTTACAGCAGAACCTCGGCAATATGGGCGACAATGTTCATATTGAGTTTGAATGCGTTTCTTATTGCGATACAAGTAATAAATCAATATATGATATGGCAGTGCTTTCTCTTTATAATGTCAATAGATATTGGCATAATGAAAACTCCGCAGGCAAATTGGCAGGAGCTAGAATTGTAATTTATGCCGGAGTAAAAGCAACACCTATACATTATCATCAGGGGTTAGCAGATCCTAAAAATACTTGTTATGCTTTAAATGACAGTCATATAACAACAACCCCTATTTATGACGGTTATGTGGCAAATAGTTATGCGAATATGGACGGAGCCGATACAGTTCTTGTTTTAAACTTAATTCCAACAAAAGAATTGACAGAAGAAGAAAAAGCCTCTGTTAATCAGCTGAATATTGCCGCAGGTGTAGCGTGGAGAAATGAAGTAAAAAGATTTATAGAAAATTATTTATTATTAGTTGGAACGCCTGACGTTAAGGTTGAAATTGGAACTCCTACAAAAGGAAGTTTAATAATATCTGAAGCTAAGGTTAATTCAATAGATATAGAAGGAATATTTGAAACTAAAAGAAATGGAACTACTTTAGCAGATTATGTAAAAAATACATTTAAAGAAGTAATAAAAAAAGAAGGAAATGTTATATACATAGGCGAAAGTCCAATTATAGCAAATAAAGTTAATGTTATAAGTGATAAAGATTTATTGGGGCAGCCTCAATTAATCAATCCAAATACCATAACGCTTACAGTTCCTTTAACTTCCAAGTTTAGAATACTTCAAAAAATAAAATTAGAATTAGAAAGTTTTATAAGCTACGGACAAGCATTTGTAACAGAAGGAGATCCTGCTGGATTTGGAATTACTGCCGAGAGAATAGGCAAAATGTATGAAGGAACTTATCAAATAACTACTATTAGATATGTTCTACAAAGCAGGAATACTGATGTAAATGCTTGGTGTACTATTTTGGAAGCAGTAAAGATTTTATAATCAATTTAGATTTGTTATTTTTTTGATTGAATCTTAATAATATGTATAATACAATAAGTGTATTTTCTTTTAGTGAATGACCTATGGTATTTTCTATATACATTAAAAGTTCCTTAATAAATTATATATTATTATTTTAACATAAAGAGTATGTTTAAAAAAGTTATACATTTTTTTGTTTTTTAAACCTCTTATATGAGGCATTTGCGACTTTTTTATGTGAAGTTATGAATTATAGGCGGATTATTTATTTTTTTAGACATTGTTATATAAATTGTCTATTTTTTATTGATTTTAGTATTGACAATTTTTTCAATTATGGTATAATTATATTATAAATAAATGAGAGGAGGCAAAACAATGAAGAAACGGCAAGAAAAAATCGCTATGATTAAAGCTTTGACCGAACTTATCATAGCGATTGCTAGCTTAATTACTGCTTTAGTAGCTTTACTTAAACAGTAATTCAAACAAAAAATGGGGGTGGGACGGCCATCCTGCCCCTATAAAAAAATTATAACATATATAAAATGGAGGTCAATATATGAATAACAAAATAATTGAAAATATAAGATTTGCTAGTTTTATTATATTATCTTTATCTGTAATAATTTTATCAGTAGCTTCTATCATTAAAGGATAATACTGTGGCAAGAGGCGGAGCAAGAGAAGGGGCAGGACGAAAAAAAATTGCCCCTGAAAATAAAGCCAAACCAATATCAAAAGTAGTTTATGTAAGGTTAGAAAACGAGCTATATGATAAATTAGAAAATATTGCCGAAAGTGAAAATCAAACTATTAGCCAATATTTGAAGAAAATGATAATAAATAAAATAGAAAGCACAAAATAAAAACTACAAGCCGATGTCATTAAAATGATGTCGGCTTTTTTTATATCCAAAACAATAATAAACTAACTATCGTATAAATCTTTTTTATTTCTTTGCTTTTATAATAAAGTCAAGGAATTAAAAAATTAAAATATGAGAGCATACAGATTTGTTTTATTAGATAAAAAAGAATTTGACACTACTGAACCCCCTAAAGGATTTTATTCAGGAAAAAAAATTATATTAGAACAAAATATGGATAGGTCAAAAACTATTGATAATATACATATTGAATTCGATATACAACAGTTAGTTAATAATGAAGAAAAAGAAGTGTTTGATACTGCCACAATATCCTTATATAATGTCAATAGATATTGGCATAATGAAAATGCTCAGAAAATAATCAATAATGCTAAAATAGTTTTATATGCTGGAACAAAAGCCTCTCCTATACATTATAGGCAGGGACTTATAGACCCAAAAGATAGTTGTTATGCTATGAATGATAATGATATAATTCTAAGACCTATATATCAAGGTTATGTAAAAAATTCCTACCCTGATATGGACGGAGTAAATACTATTTTAAGATTAAATCTTGCTGGAGAATCTTTTAATGAAGAAATAAAAGACTTAGTTATGCCTAATATAAAGCATGGAGAAAAATGGCGTCCAGCAGTAAGAAAATTTTTACAAGATATAATTAATAAAGAAGGATTAAGTTTAAGGGCAGACATAGGAAAGTCAAGTAAAGACAGTTTAGAATTAGCTGAAAGCAATATAAATCCTATAAATATAAATGGTATTTTTAGACCTAGTTCAAAAAAAGGAATAAGTCTTGCGGCATTTGTAAAAAAAACATTTAATGAAATCCTTTATAAAGAAGGTAATATAATATATATTGGAGAAAGTCCAAACATTGTAAGTAAACCACCTACTATTATAAGAGATAGAAACTTAATAGGACAGCCTCAAATGACTGGATTAAAAACTATATCTTTTAATGTTCCTATGACTTCAAAATTTAAGGTACTTCAAAAAATAACATTAGAATTAGAAAGTTTTGTAAGTATAAATCAAATGTTCTATGGTAATGGCGATTTAGGATATAATCCTTTAAATAGAGTAAATAAAATGTTTAAAGGAGAATATCAAATCATACAAATATGGCATAAAGGACAAAGCCGAAATCCAGATGCTGAATCTTGGTGTACAACCATTGAGGCAATAGAGATTTGATAAATATAAAAAATATCTATTAATATATTTCTATAGTAATAGATATTTTTAGTAACATTTTATTAATTTAATATTTTTCACATATTTGAAAATAAAACTTAATCATCATTGATAAATCACTAATAAATTTGTTTGCGTCTTTTTCAATTTCTCCGTTAATAAAATGTCCATCTGTTTCTTTTATTTGTATACTTGATAAGTTTATACTTTTTAAATATTCTAAATTCTCTTTAAGTTCATAAGCACCGCTGAAATTTTCTGGTCTTATAAAAACAGCATTTACTTTTTTTTCAGATAATTCTTTTAATTCTTCTTCAGATATATCCATTTCCTGATGATAATACATTTCATTATTAATTTTTTCATTTACACTAATATAATATGGTGTAGATGAATATGCGTAAGCTTCATTGTTTATTGTTGTTTCAAAAAAGCACATTTTATTTTCTTCTAAATCTTTTTTAGTTACAGGTGTTTGTGTTCTTATTATAATAAAGAAATGAGGTCTGTATGTAATAGTATCTTCCTCTTGTTCTTCTAAAATGGCTATTTTATAATTAGCTCTGTTTAATTCATAATGTAATTTACTATTATCTTTAATTTTAACTACATCTTGAGGTACTTTATAGGCATAGCAAAAAACTGAAAAATAAAAAATGGTAAATAAAAAGATTAGTTTTCTCATAGCAAGTCCTTAATAAATTATTAAAAAATTCTAACATATAAAAACGTTTTTAAAAAGTGTTTAAAGGTACAGTTTATACATTTTTTTCGATTTTTAAACTATTTATAAGAGGTGTGTTTGTATTTCTTCTGTGTAAAGTTATTTTTATATCATTTTTTATAATATTATATTTTTTTATTCAAAACATTAATAAACTAACTATCGTATAAATATTTTTTTATTGTTTGATTTATACTTTAGTTATGCTTAGCTTATTTGACACAGCAAAAAGAATATTAAAGTCTTTCTTCGACGATAATTTATTCAGCATTAATGATATTTTATCAAAAACAAAAATTGAGGCACTTATCAGAGCAATAGATAAAGGCATAAAAAAGGATTATGATAAGGTATTAAAAAGTGTCAATAAAGAAGTACGCTCTAAATTAAAAAATGAATATAATCAATTTATAAAAAAGGGGCTTTAACGCCCCTGATACAGAAAAATATGATGAAAGTTTTTATCACTTAGTAAATGTTACAGTGCCGCTTTCTCCTTTATCTTGAGGTACAGTAACGCTTACATCACACTTAACACTCTCTTTATCTTTAGTAAATTTATATTTGAGAGTAGCATCATGATAAGTAGGTTGTCCACTTCCTCCTTGTTGTTGTTCTGCAAAAAATACTTGAACTTCATAATCGTAAGAAGATTTTTCTGATGTTAAATCCCAAGGAATAAGAACATTAGGTCTACTATCTCCACCACCATATGGAGTCACATTTTTTAGTGAAGCTAATACACCTGTAGCATCTGAAGCAATACTAAAACTCACCTCTCCGTCTGAAGTAACAGACATAGTTGATGAACCGCTTTTGTATGTACCTATTAAATTTGTTGTTCTTACTTTTGAACAAGCTGTTGAGAATAAAGCTAAAGCTGTTAAAACTAAAGCTATTTGTAAAATTTTTTTCATTTGTTTTACTCCTATTGTTTTTTTATTAATAAAAAGTTATATCTCGAGCTATAACCAATTATTTGATAAATTAATTTTCTTGAATGCAATACAAAAAGATATACTGCTTTATATGATAAATATCTATTTATAAAAAATAAAGAACTAACAAATAAATTATTGTTAGTTACTGTAGACTGTAGACTGTAGACTGTAGACTGTAGACTGTAGACTGTAGACTGTAGACTGTAGACTGTAGACTGTCTCTAATATAAGAAATTGTTTTTAATATCATAGTAAACAAATTATACATCATACGACTAAAATGTCAATTAAATTTATATATAAATAATTAAAATATAGAATATTATTGGTAACTATATAATACGTTCTATTCTATATAAGAATTTCTAAAATCATATACAGAAAATATATCATATTTTACACCATGCAGTTTTTTACTTTGCATAACAGTAGCCTTATCATAGTATATTGGTATTATAGCCATATCCTCTTCTATAAGTATGCGTTCTGCATCATATGCTGCTTTTATTCTTATATCTTCATTAGCATTTGTCATAGCAATATCAACTAAATAATCATAAACTTCATTAGTATATCCGCCGTCATTGCCAAGTCCGTCAAGCTGAAAAAGTCTTAAATAACCAGACGCCTGATTATAAGCAACGCTAATTCCAGCCTTTATCATTTGAAAACTTCCGTCTTTTATTGACTGCAAATATGTTGTAGGCTCTTCATATCTAAGTTTTAAATCTATACCCAAATTATTTTTATACATACTTTGAATCGCTTCTGCAACGAATAATGATGAAGGATTAGTAGTTGTGATTAGTTCTATTATAGGGAATTTCTTTATATCAGCATATCCTGCCTGAGCAAGTAATTTTTTAGCTTCTTCAATATTTTTATTATAATTACTTTCTTCTAAAGAAATATATTGAGGAGCATTATCTCTGAAATTATTAGTACCAATTTTTACATTAATAGGCACAAATCCGTCAGCAGCTACCCTACTCCCGCCCAAAACATTATTTACTATATAGTTTCTGTCTATACCAAGTGCTAATGCTTTTCTAACTAAAGGATTATTAAAAGGTCTTCTTTTTAAGTTAACCATATAATAAGCAATAGATGTTATATCAACTTCTCTTCCTATGCCCTGCTCTATTAAAGAAGCTCTCTCATTTTCTGGTGCTTCAGGGTAAAATAGTATACTGCCACCGTAAATTGCCGCAACTGCAGTATTAACATCTTCTAAAAACTCGAAAGTAATTTTTTGAGCTTTTACATTATCTTTATCCCAATAATAAGGATTTTTTTCCATTACTATTTTTACAGCCTCATCATATTCAGTCATTATATAAGGCCCATTTCCAACATAATGATCTTTAGTCAATGCCCAATCTTCTCCATAAGTTTCTATAATATCCTCTCTTACAGGAGAAGCAATATCACTAGCCATAGCCTCTTCAAAATATGGTAAAGGTATATCAAGCTCGATTTTTAATGTATAATCATCTAAAGCATAAACTCCAAGTTCTTCTAATTTTTTTTCGCCTTTCATTATACTTTGTGCATTCTTTATTATATCAAACCCCAAAGAAAAAGGAGAAGCTACTTTTGGGTCTATTAATCTTCTTAAAGTATATACAAAATCATTGGCTGTTAAACTTTTTCCGTCTGACCATTTAGCATTCTCTCTCAAATGAAATATATAAACTGTATTATTACTCATAGCTTCCCAACTTTCAGCAAGTGCAGGAATTATAGTACCGTCTTCATCTCTTTGAGTGAGAGTTTCAAAAGCATGTGTTATGTAAACTGCTGTATTGATGCCTTTAGCAAATGCCGGATCCAAACTGCTTGGCATTCCTCCAACTGATACAACTATGCCTTCATTAGATGATTTATTATTTGAACAAGATAACAAAAATATATTGGCAATCAAAATTATTATAAAAATTAGTTTCTTCATAATAGATATTCTCTTTATAGGATTGATTATATTAATTATATATTTAAATATGATAACTAAATATATAATTATGTCAACTATATTATGTTAATATAATTTCCGCACGGTGAATAGATAAAAAATATAAATATGCTATTTTTTAATTTACATACTAAACGATAAAAAATAAATCGTGCGTACAATAAATTTTTAAACTTAATAATCACTTGGGCGGGTGCTAAAATTTCTAATTATGCTTTAAAAATAATTAAAATTTTATTGTCTAGATAAAACTAGAAAATATAAAGGGCAGGGATTCTTATTAAATCACATCTATAATGTATTTAGGATCAACATAATCACATAGCCAAACTTTATTTTCAGACAAATAAAATTTGATACCGTCTTCATACATTTGTTTTGAATTAATTTTTATTATTGCAGGCTTTCCATGACGCTCTCCTACTTTTTTAGCAGTTTCTTCTGTAAGAGATAAATGCACATAAAGTCTTCCCATTTTCTTTATGCCTTCTTGTTTTATACTATCTATATTATTAATAGAAGTTCCATGAAACAATATTTCCGGAGGCTCTTTTTCTTCAAATTCTAAATCTACATTTATACTATGTCCTTGATTAGCTCTTATTAATATATGATTTTCATTAAAACTAAATCTCTTTTTATCATTATACAGTACTACTCTTTCAAGTATATCTTCATTTATATTTCTTCCTGTAGCTTTTATTTTTTCTATTAATTCATAAACATTAGCCCAACCGTCTTTTGATAATGTGAGTCCTATATTTTCAGGTTTATGTCTTAATACTAAACTAACAAATTTACTTATTTTTACTTCTTCTTTAGTTAATTTATCATATTTCATATTTTACTTCCTAAAAGATACATAAATATAAAATAATATTATTTATTAATTATGTCAACTATATTATATTAATACTAATATTTAATAAGGCTTTACTCAGCCCCCCATCCGCCCCCAATCTCTTGTAAAAAAATTATTTTACATGTAATATATATGCAAATTTTTACTAAAATAAAGGATATGTTTATGTCTGTTATAGGTTTATCTGGAAATATTTTATATGAAAACAATTCTATACCAAAAGCATTTATTAACCGCTCTTATGTGGATTCTGTTATAAGAGCTCAAGGAGCACCATTCATAATGCCGATTACAGAAGATAAAGAAATTATAAAAAAAATGGTTGAAAATGTTGACGGAATAATAATGACAGGAGGAGTCGATATTCACCCATTCAGATTCGATGAAGAACCTATAGAAAAAATAGGTACCATATTAGCGGAAAGAGATGAATTTGATTTTACATTAATGAAATATGCAGTTGAAATGAATAAGCCTATATTTGGAATATGCCGAGGAATACAGGTTATAAATGTTTATTTCGGAGGAACATTAATACAGGATATACCAAGTCAAAGAAATACTAATATACTTCATAATCAAACAGCAGAATATCATACTCCGACACATAAAATTCAAATAGTAAAAGACAGCATCATTTATGATATGTTAGATGAAGCATCAGAAGTGAATAGCTTTCATCATCAGGCTGTTGATAAAGTAGCTAAAGATTTTAAAGTAACTGCTGTGGCTAAAGACGGAATAGTAGAGGCTATAGAATATAAGAAAAAAGATTCTTTTATTTTAGGAGTACAATGGCACCCTGAATTAATGAGTTCTAGAATAATAAAGATGCAGAATATATTTGATATGTTTGTAGAAGTTTGTAATTCAAGAAAATAATTTTATATTATTCTATATGTAATCATAGCATTCATATCGAAATACAAAGTTGCAGAAAATTCCGGATGTCCTAAATACTGCCCAATTCTTAAATTTACTTCGGTGTATATTCTATTTATGAACTCATACTGAAAATGAGCATAAGCACCTATTGAATGCCATAATTGCTTGGTATTATTCATATAAGCAAGCATATAATTAATTCCAACGGTTAGTGGAAGCAAATCAAAAAGAATCATAGAATCAAGTTTATATGATACATCATTCTGATCCCTGATTAAAAGCAAATCATAATCCAAATGATATTTTCCAAACATATTATAAGCATATTTAAAAGTAAGACCTGCCTGTAAAATTAATCCTCTCCCTTCAAATAAAGATTTAAAAAGACTCACTTTAAATGTAGGGGTTACTTCAGCTTCAAATGATAAATTAGAAGTTTTAGGTGCATTAGCTATACCGTCAGTTCCAAATTCATCTTGAGGACTATTAAAATTTACAAATCCTCTTTTTGCATAAGAAAGATAATAATTAAGCATAGAAACTCTAGCATCTATATTAAAATACTCAGAAATAGAGCTATTCACAAATATTGTAAGCCTATTCATTTCAGCACTAATATGATCGCTTATACCTAGATCTGTTTTTATGCCTTCCCAAATATAACCCGGAAATACATCAGAAATAAATCTGTAAAAAAGCATAATTTTTCCGCCGCCATCTAAATATGGACTGAAGCGTCCGTTTAAATCTGCCCCTATATAAAGACCAGCTTGAAAATTAGTTTGAGCTGTTAAAGGCTTAATTATTATTAATGTATATATAATTGTAAAAATAAATAAAAATTTTATTAACTTCATTCAAAATATTCAAAACATTCAATATTATAGTTTTAATATTATAACATTTTATAAAAATATGTATATACTAATAATATAACTATATTATTAGTGAAAAAATAAAAAAAGGAGCTAATTTTATAAAAAAGCCCCTTATTTAATAGATATATTATTATATAAAAATATAAATTAATTTTTTACAGGTGTTACAATAGTATCCTCAAAATCATTATCACTGTAAGTTTCATCGTCATCATCAGAATAAGCCTCTTCTGCACTCATTAAAAGATTAGCTTCTTCATCTTCTTCAGCCTTTTTAGATTTTTTCTTTGAAGATGCAGCCTCATTATTTTCATCATCATTATTTTCTTTTACTGCTTCTTTAGCACCGCCATTTTTTTGTTCTTCTAAATATTCAGAAAGTTTCTCTTTTACCTTATCAGCTCCTCCCATATTCAATGTTTCTCTTATTTGTATTTCAAGTTCCATACGCATTTTAGGATCTGATGCTAAAAGTTCTCTAACCTTTTCTTTACCCTGGGCAATCTGCTCTCCATTATAATAGAACCAAGCACCGCTTCTTGTAATGATTTTCGCTTCCATTGCCAAGTCTATCAAAAGTCCTTCAGATGATATACCCTTACCGAATATTATCTCTAAATTAACTACTTTAAATGGTGATGATAATTTATTTTTTACAACTTTTATTTTTACTTTATGTCCTATAGTATCATCGCCTTTTTTAATCCATTCAGTTCTTCTTATATCAAGTCTTACAGAAGAATAGAATTTTAAAGCCTTACCGCCTGTAGTAGTTTCAGTAGGACCAGCACCGTAACCAGTAGTAGCAATATTTTGTCTTAATTGGTTAATGAATATTACGGCAGTATTAGTATTGCTTATTATAGCAGTGAGTTTCCTCAAAGCATGGCTCATAAGTCTAGCCTGTAAAGCAATATGAGCATCTCCTATATCTCCTGCAAGTTCAGCCTTTGAAACTAATGCAGCAACAGAGTCCACAACAACAATATCAAAAGCAGTAGAAGAAACAACTTTTTCTAATATCTCAAGTGCTTCTTCTCCGCTGTTAGGCTGAGAAATATATAAATTATCTATATCTACACCCAAAGCACTAGCATATACAGGATCAAGAGCATGTTCAGCATCTATAAAAGCAGCATAACCTCCAGCCTTTTGAGCTTCAGCTATGATATGCAAAGTTAATGTAGTTTTACCAGAAGCCTCATGTCCGTAAATCTCTATTATTCTTCCGCGAGGTACTCCTCCTACTCCCAAGGCATGGTCAAGTGTCAATGCCCCAGTAGATATAACATCAACATTAACAGTTTTATTACTTCCTAGTCTCATAAAAGATCCAGGACCATATTTTTTATTTATCTGATCGGTAATGGCTTCAATAGCTTCACTCTTACCGTCTTTTTTTACTTCAGCAGTTTCTTTCTTTTTAGTAGCCATATTTTAAAACTCTCCTAAAAACAATATAATAGACTTATTTCAAAACTAAATTAATAAATAATGGTATTTTTTATAATGGGGCTTTGCCCCATACCACAGTTCTTTTACCGAGTAGGTACCTTTTGGTATAAGGCGAAGCTCGCCTGCGGCGAGAACCAAAAGAACTGTATTTTTATACTAAAATAATTAATTATACAACATCTAAAAATTATTTAAATTAAATAATTTTACATCGTAGTTTTGAAACAAACTTATTGTACAAAAATACAATATTTTTGTCAAGATATTTTATATCTAAAAACTGATATTTTTTATAAATTCATTTTTTCTAAATATTCATAAAGTTTTATCATAATAGATGATACATCTTCAGCATTATCATTTTTATATACATACTTTGATATAAAAAATTATTTTCATTTTCTCCTTCAAATTCCATAATATTATATATACCATTTCTTACAGAATTATCATATAATTTATTTTTAATTTCTGCATCATTTGAAAATACGGAAATATAAAACTGATCACTATCAATAGCTATACATAATATTACAGATAATTTTAAATTCAAATCTTTTAAATTTAAAATTACAGCCCTAGAAAAATCATCATTAATAAGCTCATATTCAATATTTTCTATCGATAAAATATGATTATTATTGTTCTTCTTATTTTCAAAATATTTATTTAATTTTTCTATAGTTTCTTTTAATAAATTAATATTTTCTTCCACAGGACTTACTTTTACTTTTTTACTTTTAATTATATTAGCAATTCTGGAAAGTAAACTAACATAATTGTTAATATCTTCAACACTATTCAATGATTTATATTCATCTGTTTCAATTAAAAAATCTCTTATAACTTTATCTTCCATATCTTCATTCCTAAATTTATTAGTAATTAATTTTTCATTATCTCTCATCTGTATTAAACCAGAATAAAGAGAATGATATTCTTGCTTTTTCCATAAAAAAGAATATTTTTTTATTATATTTTCTTCAATAAAATCTCCAAACTCATCATGTGATAAAGGTTTTATTCTTTTATGTTCTGATATCTCATTATATTTATTTCCTAAAGAAGTAGGATTATTTCCATATTTAGTTAATAAAACCACAAATAATTTATTTTTATCAATACATGATTCTCGATCCATATAATAATCATATAACTGATTATTTAATTCATAAGAATTTATTTTGTTTTCTAAAATTATTTCAAAATTATCTTCACTTTTAATAAGAATATCAATTCGTCTATTTCTAGAAGTACAAACTTCTCTATAAACATCTATTTTCTCATCAGTATTTATTTCAGTATGTAAACATTTTTCTTTTATGATATAATCAGAAAAATCCTTTGCAAAGTTAACCTCTTTACCTTCAGCAATAAAATTTAATTTAAGCATTTCATATATTAATTTGCTATTATATATTTCCAAATTAGAATAATCTAAAATTTTTGTTATATTGAATTGAGGAATATTTTTTTTATTTTCTTCAGTAATTAAATCAAAAATTAAATCTTTTTTGTTACAAATCAAATTATAAAAAGAATTCAATAATTGCTGATCATTCATATTGATTCCTAAAATTATTAAATTTCATCATATTGAATAAAAATACATTGTTTTTGTCAAGATATAGAACTAGCACCCAGTTGGGTTGACTTACCGTTGCTTCCTTCCGAACCTGGCGGATTCATCATCAACTGCCGTAGAGCCCCGTTATAAGAGATGTAAAAAATAAAAAGAACATGTATACGGAAAGAGTGGGATTCGAACCCACGGTGCGGTTAAGCACACACGACTTCCAATCGTGCTCCTTCGGCCAGCTCGGACATCTTTCCTAATACAGCAACGTGCCTGAGAAGATTTGAACTTCCAACCTTCAGAACCGCAATCTGATGCTCTATCCAATTGAGCTACAGGCACATAAGTTTTTAGTCTAAAAATTATAACATAGTTGATATTTTTTTGCAAATTTTAATTACAATATAATATATAAAGTTGACTTATTAAATTATCTGTATATAATAAATATTATGGTTAAAGCAATTCAATTAATTATAATAAATAATCGCATCGCATCGCATCGCTAATTTTATATAAAAAATATATTTATAATAATACAAAAAATATATCCTATAAAGAATCTGTAATTTTATTTATCAAAAATATTATGTTTACTTTTAAACATACAATATTTAATACATCAGCTATGTATATAAATTTATTTTATATAAATCAAAATAATTTCAAGGAGTTTAAAATGTTAGAAGAAAATAACAGCCAATCAAATCAAACAATTATATCTAGGAATACAGATGAAAAATTCTGCAGTTTCTGCGGTAAAATCATTAATAAAGATGATGAAATCTGTTCTCATTGCGGAGCAAGACAAATGATGTATCCTGCCAAAAAATGGAGTACGCTTTTACTATTATGCATATTTATACCATCAACACATAGATTTTATGCTGGAAAACCAATAACAGCAATATTATTTATGATAACTGGAGGAGGATTTTTAATATGGTGGATAATAGACATTATTATGATTTTAACAAAAAATTTTAAAGACTCTCAAGGAAGAAAAATAACATCATAAATTAATATGGTTTGTATATGCAGCAAATATATATGCAAGCCTAGAGGAAACTAAAAATGAAAAAATTATTAATTATAATGATAATAATACAATGTCTTTTAGTATCATGTTATGACACAGCAGAAAAAAGAACAGAAAAATGGATAGATAAAGTATCAGGAAAAGCATACAGCTATGAAGAAGGCAATGAAAAAATTTGGATTGGATTTTCAGATTATAATTTTGTAATCCAGTCCTTGGAAGATGAAAATAATTTATGGGGAGCAATAGCTAATGGATTATTTTTTATAGGAACAGCTGCGGCTACTCAATATTTAGAGTCTCCAAAAAAAGATACAGCCTTATTTAAATTTGCAGATTCATATATGTATTTTGAAATTAAAAATGATACTATAACCAGCTATTCATCGGATACAACAAATAATATTACAAAAAGTACAAACATAATAATATTTAAATATGACGATGAAATAACAAAAAAATATGTTACAAATTTGATGGAAATAAATGATTATTTTGCAACTAATGAGTAATATATTTTCATAAAAAGGAAAACAAATGAAAAAACTTATAGAAAGAATTAAAATATTTTGGAGTATGTATATAGTATTATTCATAATATTCTGCATAGGTTCCATGATAATTATGGGTAAAATAAATAAAGAGGCAGTATCAATACCAATTATTATTATAATAGCCATTGCCTTTATAATAATATCAATATTATCTATTACATCATCTCAAGACGGTCAATTATTTAGTATACTCTACAAATCAAGCAGAATTACCAGATATATAATGAGCATATTTACAGAAGCATATAGAAGATACGGAGTTGTAACTAAAGATAAAAGATTAATATGTTCAAAATGCGGACTTACTTATCCAAGAACTCACTCATCTAAATGCGACAGATGCGGAGGAAGTTTACATTGGAATTGATATATTTTTATATAAATATAAGATAATTAATAATCTATAAAATCAATCATATTAAGTTAGAGCTGTATATTTTTATGCGACTCTAATACTAAAAAATTGTATTAAATTGATAAACTATAATTTATAAGGAAATATTTTTTATGGAAGAATTAATAAAAATTCAAAATGAAATCAAAGAAATGGATAAACAAATCCTAGAAATTTGTAAAGAGAATAAAGAAATTGATAAACAATATACAGGTATGCAAATATATTTTAGCCCTTTAGTTATAAATCCTACAATAATGTTTTTAGGAATTAATACAGGAGCTGGTAATTTAAAATGGACAAACAAAAGAGCACAAAGATTTGAACCTTTAGATGAAATAGATTATATAAAATATGGATATAGATTTGCAATACAAAATAGAAAATTATTTGAAAGTATAGGAAGAATTGATTTATTAAAGAATGCTTTCAAAACTAATTTATATTATATAGGAACTGAAAATCAAAAAAATATAAAAAAACTATTTACTAATCTTCAAAATATTACAGGTATTGACTATTATAATAAATTTCATCAATATATAAAAATATTAATAAAAAATATAAAACCTCAAATATTAATTTGTGAAGGAAAATATGTATTTAATGTAATAAAATTAATATACCAAATAGAAAATAAAAGTATAAGAAAAGTTGAAAATAGTCATATAGTAGTAACAAAATTACATAATATACATATAGTAGGATACAATAGATTTTCAAGCAGTATAATAAATAGAGAGATACTTGCAAAAGAATTAAAAAAATTAATAAATGATGTAGAAACCTATTAATAAATTATAATAGACTTGTTTCATAAGTTCTTGACAAAGAAAATATTTTAATGTTATTTTTTTTATTGTTCTTTTTTCCACAGCAAAAAGAACAATAAAATGGAAATAAAACACTTAAAAAATAAAAAATATATTAATAATTAAATTCTAAAATATTTTTGAAACAAGTTTAATCTATAAAAGGATAAAATTATGAAAAAACTAATAATTTTTTTTATGTTTATAATTAATTTTAATATATTTTGTTTTGATATGTATGGTGTTGATGCTTTTAGAACAAACTACTTTAAAAATTTTAACTATGAAGAACATGAAAATGCTAAAGCAATGTATGATAGTATATTTGGCTGGGGAGGAATTATTAACAATAATGTTAGTGATAACAAATGGATAAATAATGAAAAAAATCAATTAATAATAGATTTCTTATATTATCTATTTGATATAAAATATAATAAAATAAATAATGATTATGATGCCTTAAGATTTAAAGATTTATCTTATGAAACAATTAAAAACATATTTTGGATAGATAGCGGAGCTTACAATCCATTTGTGTCATACCGTTTTATTAGCGGAAAACCTTATACATATTATCATATAAGAAATTTAATTAATATTGCTTTAAATGATAAAGATATTACAGAAAAAGATATTAACGAATTATCTAGATCTTATTATGATTCTCATTTATTTTATGCATATAAATATAAAGGAGTTGATAATATAGAATATTTGATAAGAACAAATCCATTAGATAAATCATATTCTTTTAAAGAATTAGAAATAAAATATGACGGTAATTTAGAAAATTTCAAATCTGAAATCAATACTATAATTGGAGATTATGGCTGTTTAATAACTCCTGATAAAGAATGTATATTTAAAGATGAAATAAATAAGCTAGATGAAATTATTAATAATAGTATAATTACAAAACAAATTATTGATGAATATGGTGAATATAGAGGTAAAGATGAAAGTAAATATTTAAATGAAACTTTTATAATATATCAAATTTATGAAATAAAATAATAAAACCTTACAGTATAATTAAAAATAAAAAAATTATGCTGTAAGGTTAATTGTTTTTATTAAAAAAGATTTTCTCCTATTTTCATACCTAATTGAATGCCTAAATCAAATGAAGCTAAATTTCTGCTGTCAACCATAACTAATTCAGCACCGCGTAAATCTATACCAAAATCTGTTCCTATATAAGCACCCAATAAAAGTGCAATATTATCATGTACATATAGAGAATAATCAAATGTAAGTTTAACATAAGTAATAACTGAATTTTTCATTACATTTTTTATATTATTAAAATCATATACACCATCTGTTTTTGTTGTTGTATTTCCAGAAGTAAGCTCCATTGAATGTGTTAAATACATAGGAAGTTTTACTCCTATTCCTAAACCAAAAGCAAAATTATCATAATGAAATTTAGGAAGTATGCCTATAGATAAATTTTCAAAAGTATAATATTCTTTTTTCTTATAATCTATATTATTTTCTTTATATGAACCAGATAATCCGAATGAATCATGAGAATATCCTAAATCTAATAATAAACTGATTCCTATATCTCCGTCTGATACAGCATATCCGCCATAAATATTTACTCCGGCATCAAATCCAACTGTACCGCTGTCTTTTTTATAATTCTTTTTATAATCTTCAGTAACAGTATTAGCAAAACTAACATTATAAAAACCTAAACTCAATCCTATAGGAACCATTAAGCCAAACTGCCAACCGCTTGCTGCAAATGACATCTTAGCAAATATAAAAATAATTGATAGTATAATAGTAATTCTCTTCATAAAATACTCCAAAATAATAAAATAAAAAATTATATTTCTGGCATATCTATTTTTTTAGCTTCATGCCATAATTTATCAAGATTATAATATTCTCTTCCTTCCTCAGTAAATATATGAACAACTAAAAAACCATAATCGCTCAAATACCAAACACCTTCAGGATCATTATCATTCTCAGCATAAGGAAGAACCCCATCTTCTTTTAAATCTTTATAAACTGCATCTGAACCTGCTTTCATCTGAGGAGAAGAAGAAGCTGTGGCCAATATAAAAAAGTCTGAAAGGCTTGTTACATCTTCTAAATCTAATATAACAATATCTTCAAGTTTTTTATCATATAAAGCTTTGGCTGCTTTTAAAGTTAATTCTTTAGCCTTCTCTTTATCTATAAATTTTTTCTTTCTTTTTTTAAGTTTTGTTTCTAAAACCTCATTTGCCTCATTGTTATTTAATTCTTTATTTTCATTGTTTTTATCATTGTGTAATTTCATAGTAATCATTCCCCAAAATTAATACTGCATTATTTAATACTCTTCTATCTGTCTTTGCATATACTCTTGTTACTCTGCCTTCATTAGCAACCATAAATGCCTTCTCAATTTGTCCGTCCCTTATAAGTACAACACTTTCATTAAGGTTAGTACCAAAATTTCCATATTCCCCGGCAGAAAAACCTCTGTAACGCATTCTAATATTTATTCTGTCGGCAAGCCCTCCAACTGTTGTAGCATTTAATACAGTTAAACTTACATCCTCATTATTTAATTCGCTTTTCTGTGTTTTAAGCTCAACATATAATGTCAAATCGTCCATTTGCTTAATAAAAGCACTTCCCTCAAATATAGGAGTTAAAATGCCGTTATCATCTACTCTTGCATCAATGTTTTCTATAACCAATGTTCTTTCATTGCTATTGGCAAGTATATTCATAATAGCTTTCATATCAGGAGGTCTTAAATTGCTTTTCATTTTTGAAAATATAGCATTTATCATATCTTTAGAATGAATGATATTTCTAAGCTGAGGACTTTGTATCAAAGATATCATGGTATTAACCACAACATCTTCCAATCTATATAAAGTTTCTATATCCTCATACCCTTTCATATTCAAGTAATGCAGATATGATATTATTTTCTTTCCTGTAAACAGCCACTCTCCTATATCAAATGACAGTTCGTATCCTTTCTCCTCATCTTTAAAATTGATAGGCTCTTCAACATACATTTTAACGCCGCCGATCAAATCTATGATATCAGATATTTGATTATTATCAATAGCTATTCTATAAGTTATTTTTTTATTCACAGAATTTTCTATTGCCCTAAAAACAGCATTCTCTCCTCCATTTTTATATAATTCATTTATAACCTGAGGAGCAGAATCATTATTCTCCCATAATGCTATATTTCTTGGCAAACCTATTAAACCTATTCTATTATTCAAACTTGATACTATACCTACATAAGCACCATAAATATCATTATTATCATCTATAAATAATACTGAAAAGTATAAAGGCTCATCATTTTTTTTAGCTATATTCAATTTACTTATAAAAAAATAATAAAATATTACACCAATCAATAATAAGGCAAATATAATAGAAAAGATAACAAGCATAATAGATTTTTGATTAGCCTGACTTATCGTTTTTAAAGCTCTATTATTTATATTTTTGGCATTTTTATTTTTCATCCATATATAATATATTATGTTAATTAAGTTGTCAAATATATTTTTATTAAAGAAGTTATTTGCTAACTATTGAAATTGTTTATATTTTTAATATAATATATACTATATAAAGATAATGGATTTTATAATGAATTTTTTTAGAAAGATTATTTTTATTTTTGGAATATTATTGTCATTAATATCTATAAATGCATTAATGGCATGTAAACATTCAAAAAAAGAAGAAGAGATAAACAAAGATTACTAATTATATGCTTTTTTTAAAAAATAACTTTATATTATTAATGACAATACTGCTCTTTAGTATTAATGCATACTCTATAACTATAACAATACTGCCTTTTGAAAGTGCAGATGAAACTTGGGTAGAAGAGTATAAAGCTGATGATGGAATTGCAAGGGTATTAGAAGATTCCCTTATAAATAAAAAAATGATTAATGTTACAGATTATGATTTGTTAATATCATATTTTAGTTCTTATGACATTGTAGCATCATATAAAAGTATGCAGACCAATTTGCAGTTAGCATCCGATTTTATAAAAGAAACATTTAATTCTGATTATATTATCACAGGTGAAATATTAAATTTTAATTTAAAAAAGGGCGGTAAAGATACAGCTAATGTTGAGTTCAAAGTAAATCTTATAGATATAAAATCCTTAAAAACTGTAAAATCTTTTAAGGATACAGGAACTTACACACTACCTAATAATAGCCCTGTATATTCAGCAGAAGATGCTCTCTTTACAGAAACAGCATTAGGAGCAGCATCGGCAGCAGCATTAAGTAAAATAGCAGATAGTATAACAAAATATTTAGGAAATCTTCCATTGATAGGTATAGTAACTAGAGCAGAAGATAATAAATTATACATAAATCTTGGTAAAAATAATGATATAAAGATAGGAGATGAATTTAATATATATAAAGTAGATAAAGTTCTTCAGCTTCCAAGCTCTGAAAATAATTCTACAAATAATATGAGCAATATACCGAAAATAACATCTAGCAGCAATATTCAAAAAGGATATGTATCCGTAAGAAGTAATCAAGAAGGTGATGTTTGGTATACAAGCGAAATGCTATATAAATACAGATTCTATAAAAATAAAGAAACTTTTATAGCATCAGCTAAAGCTGTAGAAATTTATGATTATTATGCTGTACTAGAAAATAAATCAGATAAAGTAATAGAGCCTATGATGATAGTCAAAATAAAAAATTAGGAGCTGAATTAATGATATCAAAACAAAATGTTTTATATAATGAAATTGAAAAAGATGATTATTATATATATATAAATCAAAAAACTAATAAAGGAATATTTACTCCATATTATAAAGGAAGCTGCAATAGTTTTTTATATGATTTTAAATTAGATATATGCAGAACATTTCATAAAAATGCAAGATCATACTCTATAATAGATATGTCATTAGACGGAACTAAAATTATGACCATTTCCGTTACAAGTAATGATTCTCAAAATAATGTATTTAAAATAATAGAAATAGGAACAAATAAAGTATTATTAGAAATAAATAATCTTTATGTATACGAGGCTTTTTTTACAGGAAATCCAAGATATATATTTATTAGAGCAAGAGAAGTAAATATAATGAAAGTATTCATATGTGATGTGCAGACTAAAAAAACTATGTATACATTAAAAGAAAACATATTTATTAGAAGCGGATGCTTTGATGAATCTAGAATTATATTTACATATCCTTCTATAACAGAAAATAGAGTTATAAATTATTTAAATTTTAATACTTTAACTGAAACTAAGGAATTAATAGGATATTCTGAAATAAGAGTATCTAAAATTTTTAGCGCATCTAATAAAGAGTTATTGTTGGTGGATAATGATGAATCAGTTTCATTATACAGCAATAAAAAAATAATTTGGAAAATTCAATTTCTTTCATTTATTAATCATTATGTGGGAGGATTCTTCTATCTAAAAGAAGATAATAAAGTGTATTTAGATACTCCTGCTATAATACAGGAAAAAATGTCTAATAATCAAATTGATGCTATGGTTTTATACAGAATAGATGCTTATTCTGGTAATATAGAAAGTATACAATTACCAGCTAAAATAAAATATAAGAAATTTACACATATGTTTGATTATAAATTAATAGATACTGCCGGAAATATATTTGATTTAAGAGATAGAACTGCATATTCATTCCCTTTAAACATACATAGGTAGTATAATGCTATTGATTTTTAAAGAAAAATTTATATAATAGTAATTATGTTAAGGAATATATTAATACTAATTTCAATATTGATAATCGCTATATCATGTGATGAAACTGATACTAAAGAAGTATGTAATGTCTGTAATGAACCTAAAACTCTTTCAGCAAAAGAATATCATGTATTAATTAATAAAGGTACAGAAATTCCTTTCTCAGGAGATCTTTTAAATATAAAAGAAGATGGAATATATACCTGCAAAATATGCGATACTCCATTATTTCATTCAGAAGCAAAATTTAATTCAGGAACAGGATGGCCTAGTTTTGATGATGCTATAAAAGAAAATATCAAATTAGTACCTGACGGAGATAGAATTGAAGTTGTTTGTGCTAAATGCGGCGGACATATGGGACATGTATTCTATGGAGAGGGGTTCACAGAAAAAGAGACCAGATACTGCATTAATTCTGTTTCTTTGAATTTCGTTAATAAATTCACAAATGAAAATAATAATGAAAATTCTGAAGATAAATAATATTTCAAGATAATAAAGAAATTAAAATCTATAATTACGGAGTTTAATATATACTATGATAAAAAAAATAATAATAACAATCTTATCTTTATTATCAATTATTTCATGCTCTGAAAAACTTAACAGTCAAAATATTAATGATAAAGGTAACAATATGAACAACAATACAGCTATGCCTGAAAATGTAAAGTATGCATATTTTTCTTCTGGATGTTTCTGGGGTACAGAATACTGGTTTGAAAAATCAAAAGGAGTTCTTTCAGTTGTAAGCGGATATGCAGGAGGACACAAAGTAAATCCTACATATCAGGAAGTTTGCACAGGACTTACAGGACATTTAGAAACTGTAAGAGTTGCTTATGACCCAGAAAAAACTACTTATGAAGAATTGGTTAAACTTTTCTTTGAAACTCATGATTTTACTCAAAAGAATGGACAAGGTCCAGATATAGGATCACAATATTTATCTGCTATTTTCTATCAAAACGATGAAGAAAAAGAAACAGCAGAAAAATATGTTGCTATGTTAAGAGAAAAAAATTATGATGTAGCTACAACTATAAGACCGTATAAAAACTTTTATGAGGCAGAAGATTATCATCAGAATTATTATGCTAAAAAAGGTTCTATGCCCTACTGCCATTTTTACACAAAAATATTTTAAGAAAGTTTAATAATAAAAAAATAGGATTTAAATATTACAATTTCAAGCCTATTTTTTTATTATTCTATTACTTACTGCTTTTCAAAGTTATTATAACTACTTCAGGATAAGCAAATAATCTAAAAGGCATAAGCACTGCCCCTATTCCGCAAGTAACATAAACTTTCATGTTGCCATAATTCATAAGACCATAAATAGCAGGAAAAAGAGGATATTCTCTATTTTTATTTATTCCTTCCCATACCCACATAGGAAGAAAACTTATCTGAAGTCCATGTGTATGTCCTGAGAAAAAGAAATCTATAAACTTCATATATTCTCCGTCTTTTGCTCTTTTCAAAGGTATATTAGGTTCATGCGATAAAAGTATATGGAAATCTTCAGCTTTAACATTACTAGTGGCAATATCAAATTTAACATCATCTGTCAAAAAATCCCCTACTCCTCCAATAGATATATATTCTCCGCTTTCATTTGTTATAAATAAAATATTATTATCCATCGCTTTAAATCCATTAGAATACAAAGCATTAGAAACATCTTCTGTGCTTTCCCAATTATCATGATTTCCTAAAACCGCATATTTTCCATATTTAGCTTCTAAACCTTTTATGCCGTTATTAAATTTCTCAGTATTCTTTTTATCATAATGACTGAATTTATGAGGCGCACTATAAATATAATCACCTCCAAATAATATCATATCAGGTTTTTCATTCATTATTAAGTCAGACATTCTTCTTACATGACTCTCTGGTATATAAAGCCCAGCATGCATATCTGCCGCTAAAGCCAATTTCATATTATCAAAACTTTTAGGCAAATCCCCAAACTCCAAAGTAATATATCTAACCCTCATAGAATGTGCCGTTTTATACATATATAAATGCATAGTAAATACAAATATAATCACTGCTAAAAATATTATTTTATTTCTTTTTGATATTTTCTTTAAAAAATTCATTTTTAATCCTTAAACTCTATATATAATTATAATTAGATATTAAAAGTGATAGTACAAATGATAATAATACTATACATAAACTAAATAATACCAATTTAATACTAAATATCATAAATACAGATATTATTACAATAGATAATATTAAAGAAATAATAAATGACAAAGCATATAAACCATTTAATAATAAACTTTTATTCCAAGCATTTACATACTTTGATAATCTTCTGTGAAAAATAGATAATACAGATGCAGATAATAAAGCAAGCGAGAAAGCTAAAGTTATTATAAGCAAAATAGTAATATTTTTAATTGAGCTGGAATTTTGCATATAATATGCTCTATCAGCAGTAACAATTTTCAAATCATTATTATTTATTATTTCACTGCCATTTAAAAATGAATATATATCATCATTATTCGAAAAAACTATGATGCTTTCATTATAAGGAGATTTATCACCTTCTTTAAGATATATAAAACTATTCATAGCAGTTACATCACCTATAATATCATAATTTTTATCTTTCAAATCATATATACCGCTTACATAAAAATATCCTGTTTCAAGCCAGCCCCTTGATGCCTTTGCTATAAGCGATAAAGCATCTCCTATCTTCAAATTCAAATAATTAGCTAAATCCTTACCTATGATAATTTCTCTTTTAGGACTTTCAAACATCTCACCTTCTATAAGGATATTTGATACGCTCATTCCATTTTCTAATATATTCTTACCATAAGCATAAACCCTTGAATATATGCTCCCTGTTCTTATAATAACCGCAGCAGGAAAAGTTAACACTGTTTCTATATCAGCATACTCATCATAAGAACTAATTTCTTTAAATAATAAATTAGTTATACTATTATTGAGATCATTAGTAACATTATGATTTGTAGAGAAATCTATTGAACCATTGAATAAAAATGTATTTCTTGAAGTGTTATTCTTTACTATTCTAAAAATTTTTTCAGGTGATTCCTTATCAGCATTCTGATTTGATTGGTTTACAAATACAAAAAATGATGCATAAAATACCAAAAATACTATTATATAAGTACATACTAGTCCGAATATGATTAATATATTTTTGCTTTTTTTATACTCCTCATCTTGTAAAAATACTTTCTCCCAAACCTGATATTTAACATTGGCTACAATAACCGATAATATATTTATAATAAAAAGCAGCGGATATATATAATCAAATTCTAATTCACCCTTATACAATAATATGAAGAAATATATAATGAATGATACGGCAAATCCTGATGCACTATATAATAATTTCGATTTTAATAATTCTCCATAGCTGTAAATAGTATATGAATTAATAAATATAAATATAGAAAATAAAACAAATAAATATATTAATATTATATATATTTTGTATTTGGAAGCATTTTCATTATCTTTATAATCAGTTCCCAAAATATCTTTTTTTGTATATGCTCCAAACCCATTGCCAAAAATTTGATTTATATCATCATCATAATCAATCAATTTATCATCATTAATCTTCTGCTTAACATATATTTCAGTAGCGGCATTTTCCAAACCTACAAAGTTATTTAAATTATTAATATCTACTAAAGCATAATTATAATTTAACTTATCAGATACTTCTATTATAGTATATTCTTCAGCATTATAATGTCCTGTTTTTGTAATAAGTTTTAATATTATAGTATCATTAATATTAACATCTAATACTGAAGCTATTGACTTGCTTATAATAATTGAGTTATCAGGATTAAAATTTTCTAATGTATTATTATTTAAAATACCAAAAACTTCATCGTCATTTTTTATATCAATACCATTTATGACAATCTCTTCCTCTCCAAAATGGGATATTAAACTAGCTCTGTATTTCAGTCTTGAGGCTATAGGACTTGATTTAAATATTTCTCTTAACTTCTGTTCTTTACTAGAATAATCAAATATATAATAATCATCTAATATATAATCTCTTGATTCTTTATAAGTACTATTCATTATATTGATATCGCTTAAAGAAGTATCAGAATCATTTTTACTTAAATAATTCACAGAAAATAATGCAGTAAATGTAATTACTATAGATATTAAACAAATAAGTATATTAATTTTTTTCATAAATATCCCAACAAAAAATAATCATAATAATATAAAAGAAGATTATATCTTAATAGTCATTTTTGTAAATAGTAAATATTATTTTTTGATAAGTAATTATAAACTAATATATTTAAAAAATAAAAATGCTGACATATAAGAAATTATACGTCAGCATCATATAATCTAATTAAAATTTATTATTCTTGGAATAAAGGAGTTGTTTTATTAGTATCAAAACCTATAACTTTTGTAACTATTAAGAACATATTTGTAGTGCCTTCTTCCATACCAGGTCTTTCTTCTAAATAACCTTCAACTTTCAAGTTAACTTTAGTAGGTTCAGTAAAATTAAATCCTGTGTACTCTCTCTCTAAATTAAGATATTCACCTTCCATAGCTACAGGATAAGTTTTCATTTCTGTGTAATTGCTGAAATTAGCAGAATCAGCATAGTAAACAAAATCGCCTTCAAAAGTTTGAGTATTTGAAGTTAATTGAGTTTCTGCTCTGCATTATTATCTGCAGTAGTATTTTGAGTGCTTTCTGTCTTATTAGAACAGGAAACAGCAAGCACAAAAATGATAAATAGTAAATAGATTCTTTTCATTTTTACCCTCTTTATTATATTATTTTGTTTTATGTAAAACAAAATAGTATGAAATTAGTAATAAATTTTTCTTAATTTTTTTATACATTTAAACTTAATTATTTAGTATATACCTAAACAAATATATTTTGTCAATTTTCAAACAGATGAAAGTTCTCTGCTAATGCTATTGATAATTCACGTTTCCATTTATTACTTTT
>CASGDY010000026.1 GCA_949300355.1 uncultured Brachyspira sp. | reverse complement strand
AAAGTACATAAAATTCATATTTTTATACAATTTTTTATATATAATATTTTTTATTATATTGTTATTTGTTGACTTTATATAATATTTTGCTATACTATATATATGTATGATTGCATATAGGAGATAATTTGAAAAATAGAATATTTTTAACAATAATTTGTATATTTGTTATATCTTTTAACTTAAAAGCTGTTAATTTGGCTGTAGGATTTATAAGTCAGTTTGGCATTAGCGGAGCTAATACAAATGCTTCGAAGGTATTTCCGTCTAGTTTCAGAGATTTTGATTCAGGATTTGCATTTTCAATAGGTATTAATCAGCCTATAGGTTCTTCTATGTCTTTTTCTGTACTTCTTGATTTAGGATATTATCATGATTCTTATGATTTCAGATATATTATAAATGGTAATAGGGTAACAGAAAATTATCAATTTGATAGTTTTTTGGTAGGCGGATATGCTAGATTTAATTTTTCATTTTTATCATTAGGAGCGGGCGGCGGAGTTAAAGTTCCTGGAATGGCTACATATAGGGTAAACGGATATAAAAATAATGGAAGATATAGATTTTCTTTTGGAGATTTAAATGATATATTTGAAAGCGCTCTTATACCTTATTTGAGATTTTCTGTTGATTTTAGTATATTTAATTATTTTATTATAGGTGTATATGCTAATTATGATTTCCCTCTGTACTTCCAGCATAACAGCTATATGAGCGATACATTAGTTAATAAAGATTCTATAAGTGCATTTGATATAGGAATTCAATTCGGATATTATCTTAATATTAATTTTGATAGAGGTTATTAGGAGTTATTATGAAAAGGATATTTATATTATTTATTTTACTACTATCTTTTAATGCACTTTATCCTGCCGATTTTATTGCTGGTTTTGTAGGCCGTATTGGGGGAAGCAGTGCTACTACTGACAGAAGTAAAGTATTTACATCAAATTTCAGAGATTTTGATAATTCTTTCTCTTTTCAGCCTGGAATCTTTTGGGGCTATGATGATTTATTATCTGCGGCCTTACTTTTTGATATAGGATATAGTAAGGATAGATATGAAATTAAATATACTGTAAATGGAAAAAGAGTATTAGAAAATTATAATTTCAGCAGTTTAGCTATAGGAGTATTTCCTAGATTCAATGTAGGCTTCTTCTCTATAGGTTTTGGAGGCGGAATTAAATTACCATTATCTTTGAAATATACTAAAGAAGGGGACGGATTTAGTAAAAATAGATATTCGCTAGATTTTGGAGATATACAGGATGCTTTTACAACTTCACTTATACCTTATATAAAAGTTTCTGCAGATTTTCTTGTTAGATTTAACAGAAAATTTATGATGTCATTCGGTGTATATGCTAATTATGATTTCCCTATTGATATAGATAAAAATGGTATATTCAAAGATTTTACAATCAATCAGGATTCTTTAGCTTCATTTGATATAGGCTTCCAACTTGGTATGTACTTTTTAAGCAGATAATTTCGTTTTTCACACTGTTAATAAAATAATGAGGGCTTTATTTTTCAATATCGCCCTCATTTTTATTTAACTCAATTTTATTATATTAAACTAAATTTGTATATTGTTCTATGATTATACTCTCTGTCAGGATAAAGTATAATGCTTGGGAAATGATTAAAATTCAATGAACATGATAGACTTTGAGTTTCTAAACAGAATGCTTCATGTTTATTTAATATTTGATTTCTCACTTTGAAGTTGTTGAAGTGATTAGCTGTATATAATAATACAGAAGGCTGAGTGGTGAATACTTCTAAAGCTATATTTGTTTTTCTTGATAATATTTTTACTCTTTGTTTGTTTATATCGTTATCATCAAAAATGAAGCAATTATCGCATCCATCTTTTGCTTTTATTATATCATCAACTTTTTTTAATGAAGTGAAATCATAAGGAGTATTTTTGTTTTTTAATATTTCTCCTGAAGTTATGCCGTTTTCATCAGCAAGATAATATTTAGCATCTATAAACATTTCATGGTCTTTGATATTTCCGCCGCCATTTAAATTAAAATATGAATGATTCATTATGTTTAAAGGAGTTGCTTTATCAGTAGTGGCTATATAGTCTATTATTATTTCATTTTCATCAGTAATAGTATATTTTACTATTAAATTAAGATTTCCAGGATATCCTTCTTCTCCATCTTTAGAAGTATAAGAAAATAATACTTCATTGTCTTTTTTTTGTATTGACTTGTACATTACATAAGAAAGTCCGTTTACTCCTCCATGTGCATGATCAGGAGCTTTGTTTGCTGTTATATTATATTCTTTATCATCTATTGTAAATTTAGCTCCCATAGTTTTTCCGGCAACTCTTCCTACTGTAGCACCCATATGTCCGTTTTTAGCCTTATCTGTATAAAACTCTATATCATCAGAACCAAATGCCACTTCTACTTCTTTTCCTTCCTTATCCTTGAAAAATATTCCTGTTATAGTTGCACCAACTTCTGCCAATTTTACTTTTAAGCCCTTATCATTTTCTAATGTATAGATATAAGAATTTTTTCCGAAATCTTCTTTTTTTGATTTGAACATAATAATATCCTTATAATAATTTATTTATATATTATACATTATTTTTATTTTTTTTATATAAAATATTTTTAAAATTAATTTATTTTTCATACTTATATAGGGTATATTGACAATTTCTTTTTTATTTATATACTTTAAAATAAATATTTAAACTTACGGAGTAAATATGTGAATAATAATAGAGCTAATTGGTTCAATTGCTAACTTTATAAAAAGAAAATTTTTTACTAGTAAAGCCCAAAATACTAGAGAGGAATAAAATTATAGTATTATGTATTTTTATTTTGATATAATCTGTACATAAACTTTTCTGTTTCTAGCACCATCGAATTCAAAAAAGTATATGTCCTGCCAAGTACCTAATACTATTTTTTTATTTTCTATTATTACAGTTAAACTAGGAGCTACCAAAGATGATAATACATGAGCCTGTGAATTGCCTTCTCTATGTTCATAATTATCATGCTGAGGCACTAATTTATTAAAAGCGTTCTTCATATCAAAAACAACATCAGGATCAGCATTTTCATTTATTCCCACAGCGGCAGTAGTATGCGGTACAAATATAACAGCCATTCCGTTTTCTATATTTTCATCATTTATGCATTTTTGAACTTCTCCTGTAATATCAACTATATCAAATCTAGCTTTAGTTTTTACATTAATAGTATGCATTATAATATCCTTTTTATTATTTTGTTATATATTATATGATAATAAAATACTTGTCAATTTGATTATTTTTCTATTAATATATATAATACTTTTTATGTTTAGAGAGATGAGAAGGAAAAATCAATTATTATTAAATTCACAAAGCATTTCAATATTAGAAAAATGCAGCTCTGGAGTTTTGGCTGTTTCAGGTGATGATAATTATCCTTATGCTGTTCCTTTAAGTTATGTTTATTATGATAATAAAATATTTTTTCATGTTGCTAAAAGCGGATATAAATTAGATGCTATAAAAAATAATAATAAAGTTTCTTTTTGTGTTATAGAAAAAGATGATATAAAGCCAAAAGAGTATACAACTTATTATAGAAGTGTTATTGTTTTTGGGAAGGCTTTCATAATTGAAGATAATAATCAAAAAAGAAAAGCCATTGAAAGACTTGCATTGAAATATTATCCTAATGACAATGAATCAAACAGAAATAATGTAATTGATAAAGAGTATGATGCTTTTTATATTATAGAACTTAATATAGAATATATGACGGGTAAAGAGGCTATAGAGTTAGTTAATAATGCTTTTAAATAGTTTTAATTGAAACTAATAAAAAAGGAGAATAAATGAAATATTTTAATTTTGATGAAAATTTTTTGCATACAGTTTTGGAAGAAGCTTTAAAAAATGGCGGCGAGTATGCTGATTTATTTTTTGAAGATACTAAAGTTAATTCAATAAGTTATTTAGATTCAAAAGTTGATGATATGAGTCTTGGCAATAATTATGGTGTAGGATTAAGAATCATAGTTAATAAAAAAACAATATATTTATATTCTAATGATACAAGCAATAACAGTTTAATTAATTTAGCAAAATCTGCTGCTTCTATTGTAAATGATAAGAAGTATATAGTTAAAGATTTTATTCAGTCAAAAGAAAAGGATAATCACCCATTACATATAAATCCTTTCGATGTAAATTTTGATGATAAGATAGAAGTTCTTTCATATCTAGATAAAACATCAAGAGGAGTATCAGATAAAATAAAACAAGTTAATGCTGCGTATTCAGAAAAGCAAAGAAATATTTTAGTATGTGCAAGTAACGGAATATTAAAAGAAGATTCTCAAACATATACAAGACTTATTATGATGGCTATGGCTAGTGATGGAACAAATACTCAAACAGCACGCAGAACAAAAGGAGCATTAGACGGATTCCAAGTTATAAAAGATATTAATTTAGAAGATATGGCAATGGAAACTTCTAATTCAGCTATAAAGATGCTTAATTCTAAATATCCTAAATCCGGAAAATATCCTGTTGTAATAGATAATGCATTCGGCGGGGTAATATTCCATGAGGCTTGCGGACATGCTTTGGAGGCTACATCTGTTGCTGATAATGCAAGTGTATTCTGCAATAAATTGGGAGAGAAAATTGCTTCCGATGTTGTTACTGCCGTAGATGACGGAACTATAAAAAATGCTTGGGGAAGTTATAATATTGATGATGAGGGTAAT
This sequence comes from uncultured Brachyspira sp., assembly GCA_949300355.1. Classification (GTDB taxonomy): domain Bacteria; phylum Spirochaetota; class Brachyspiria; order Brachyspirales; family Brachyspiraceae; genus Brachyspira. The sequence goes on along the minus strand of CASGDY010000026.1, from coordinate 15,860 downwards.
GAGGCACAAAGAACAGTTTTAATAGAGAACGGTATATTAAAAAGTTATTTAGTTGATGAGCTTGGTTCTATGAAGATGAATCAGAAAATAACAGGAAGTGCTAGGAGAGAAAATTATAAATATCCTCCTACTTCAAGAATGAGAAATACATTTATAGATAAAGGCAATGCTAGTTTTGATGAGCTTATATCTGGAATAGAGTATGGACTTTATGCTAAAAAAATGGGAGGCGGTTCAGTTGATCCTGCTACAACAGATTATAACTTTGCCGTTTCCGAAGGTTATTTAATAGAGAACGGAAAAATTACTGAACCTGTAAGAGGTGCTACACTTATAGGACGCGGAGATGAAACACTTATGAATATTGAAGCGGTTTCATCAAATTTAGAATTGGCTGATGGTCTGTGCGGAAGTATTTCAGGTTCTGTTCCTACTACCGTTGGACAGCCTGCTATTAAAGTTAAAGAGCTTACTGTTGGAGGAAGATAAATGTCAGAGAATAGTTTTATGAATAGAATAAAAGAAATATATAATGATATAAAAAATAAGGCAAAAGATATTGATGAAATAGAAATATATATGTCAAGCAGCGGAGAAGAGGAGTTTACTGTAAGAGAAAGAGATTTAGATAAATATACTTATGCTGAATCCGGAGGTATAGGATTAAGATTAATTAAAGACGGTAAGGTTGGAATAAGTTTTACAGAAAAGATAAGTGCTGATATTAATATAGATGATCTTATCAATAATGCAAAAACTTCATTATATTATGCTGATTCTGAGCCTGAATACAATAAACTTATAGATAAAGATGATGATGAAAAAAGTTATGATATGATTAATAAAGATATAGTTAATCTGTCTAATGATAAACTTAAAGAAATTTCATTATCTATAGAAGATAAATTATATTCTATAGATAATAGAATTGTAAATGTACCATCTGCAGGATTAGCTAGATATAATTTTAATAAATGTATAATAAACAGCAATGGTATATGCAAAGAAGAAAAGAAAAACAGTATAGCATATTATGGTGAAGTAATAGCAAAAGAAAATGATACAGTAAAAACTTTTTTTGATGTTTATTCTTCAACAGATGCCGTATTTGATATTGATTCTTTTACGAAAAATATAGTTGATAATGTTGTAAATAAATTATCGGCAAAGCCTATAGAAAGCGGAAAATATAAAACTGTATTTACAAATAAAGCTATGAGAATAATTATAGGTTCTTATTTAGGTTTATTTTCTTCAGAGGCTGTTCAGAAAAAATTATCACTTCTTCAAGGAAAATTGAATCAGAAAATAGCAAGCAGTATCATAAATATTAAAGATATTCCTATGTATGATAAAGGTTTGGCAAATACAAATTTTGACGGAGAAGGATCTAAAACTAAGGATTTAAATATAATTACTAACGGAGTTTTAAATAGCTATCTTTATAATAATTATACTGCAAAAAAAGACGGCATAAAAACAACTTCGCATGCTTCAAGAGGATTCAAAACTTCTATAGGAATATCTTGTCATAATTTTATTTTAGAGAATGGAAATAATACTCAGGAAGAATTGATTTCTCAAATTCAAAATGGCGTATTAGTTAATTCTTTGACAGGAACTCATGCTGGAGTTAATGCTATAAGCGGAGATTTTTCTTTACAGGCTGAAGGTGTCAAAATAGAAAATGGTAAATTATCTTATACAGCAAGCCCTTTCATTGTTTCAGGTAATATATTAGAGCTTTTGAGCAATGTAGAAATGCTTGCCAATGATACTGATTATCATCATTCATCTATATATGCACCTAGTGCTTTGATTAAAGAACTTTCATTTGCTTCATAATTTTTATTTATAGTATTGAAGTTTTTTTTTATTTTTAATATACTTTATAAAATGAATAGAAGAAATCAGTTTTTTGATAAAATACTGCAGAATTTCGATAAAGTTTCTGATAATGAAAAGAAGAAAGTTTTTAAAAGGCTGTCAACTCTTTGGTATTCTCAAAATATTATTTTAGAAAATCTTGAAGAGGGTATAATAGCAATAGATGAAAAAAATGCTATACAAGGAATAAATAAAAAAGCCTGCTTTCTCTTTTCAATACCTAGAAATTCTGAAGGTAAGCCTCTTTCAAAATATATGTCATCAACTGATATAGGAAGATCTATATTAGAACTTATGAGAGATAATATTTCAGATACAAAATTATTAAAAGATGATGAAAATGAAAGAATACTTCAGATAAATATACTTCCAATAGGCGACAGCGGAAGAATAATAGGTACACTTATAAAAGCATTCGATATTACTAAAACATACGAAAGTGCTCAGAAACTTAAAAGAGCCGAACAATTAGCTTCTCTTACTACACTTGCTGCAGGAGTGGCACATGAAATAAAAAATCCTTTAGGTTCTATTTCTATATATGTACAGCTTATAGATAAGATAATAAAAAAGAATATGGATAATGAATGTCAATGTTATAAAGATTTTAAAGAGTATTCGGATATTATCAAAGAAGAAATAAGCAGACTTGAGGAAACTATCAATTCATTTTTATTTTCTGTGCGTAAATTAGAGCTTAATATTGAAGATGTTAATATAAATGAACTTATTTTATCTACTATAGCATTTTTGAAATATGAGATAGAAAAGAATAATGTTAATATTGATATTAAATTTGATAAGGATAATCTCGTATTAAAATTGGATGAAAAATATATAAAGCAGTCTTTAATTAACATAATACAGAATGCTATAGATGCTATGAGTGATAATGCAGATAATAAAAAGAAAGAAATTTTTATAAAACTTAAAACCGTTGATAATTATGCGGTTATAAGTATAAAAGACACAGGTATCGGAATAAAAGAAGAATCTCTTGGCAAAATATTCGAGCCTTATTTTACAACTAAAAGACATGGTACAGGACTAGGACTTACAAATGTAGTTCGTATAATAGAAGCGCATAATGGAAATGTAACTATAGAAAGCGAATATGGTAAGGGAAGTGAGTTTATTATAAAACTTCCTTTACAGCAGGAGAATCAAAAATTTTTAGAAACGGATTTATAAATTATGCCTAAAATATTAGTAATAGATGATGAGAAAAATATAAGAGATGGTATTAAAAAATCATTGGAATTTGAAGGTTATGAAGTTGTAACTGCAGAAAACGGAGAGAAAGGAATAGAAATCGTTTATAAAGGCGGAATTGATTTAGTTATAACTGATTTAAAAATGCCTGAAAAAACTGGTGAGGAATTTTTAAAAGATATTTTAGATTTTGATAAGCATATACCTGTTATAGTGTTAACGGGGCATGGAAATGTTGAAACTGCTGTTGAAATGATGAGGCTTGGTGCTTATGATTTTATGACAAAGCCTTTCAATCTTGATAAAATGCTTCTTATTATAGCAAGAGCTTTAGAGAGTAAAAACATAAAGAAAACTAATGAAACTCTTGAAAGCAGAGTGGATTATCATGAAAGTTTTTACGGTATGATAGGGCATAGTCCTAAAATATTAAAGGTTTATGAGGCAATAAAACAGGTTGCAAGAACTAAAGCCACAGTATTAATAGAAGGCGAGAGCGGAACAGGTAAAGAATTAGTTGCTAATGCTATTCATCAAATATCAGACAGGGCCAAACAGCCTTATATAACTGTAAACTGTGCTGCACTTTCAGAAGGTGTTTTGGAAAGCGAATTATTCGGACATGAAAAAGGTTCTTTTACAGGAGCCATTGATAAAAAAATAGGAAGATTTGAAGCGGCAAATAAAGGCACTATATTTTTAGATGAGATAGGTGAGATTAATCAGATTGTACAAGTTAAACTATTGAGGGTGTTGGAAGAAAGAGTTATAGAGAGGGTAGGTTCTAATACTCCTATTGAAGTTGATATCAGAGTAATTGCAGCTACAAATAAAAAATTATCAGAGGAAATAAAAGAGGGTAAATTCAGAGAAGATTTATATTATAGGCTTAATGTTATAAAGATAGAAATGCCTCCTCTTAGAGAGAGAAGGGAAGATATACCTCTTTTGATAGATAATTTTATTAAGGAGTTTTCTAAAGTACATTCCATAGAAATAAAATCTGTCGATAAAAAGGTGTATAAAGTATTATCTTCATTGCAATGGGAAGGAAATGTAAGAGAGCTTAGAAATACAATAGAAACTATGGTAGTTATGTGCAAAGACGGAAAAATTGATGAGAGCAATATACCTGATTGGGCTTTGAAAAACAGCAAAAGCAATTTTGTAATTGAAAATGATGTTACATTAGAAGAACTTGAAAGAATGTATATTAATCATTTGCTTAGTAATAACAATTTTAATAAGGCACAGGTTGCTAAAATACTTGGAATTGAAAGAGCCACTCTTTATAGAAAATTAAAAGAAGATATTAAAGATAATAAAGAATAAAATAAAAGAGGAGTTTTTTATTCTCCTCTTTTAAAAAATAAAAATATATTATTTTTTTATTTAACTGCAGTCATTATAGCATCGCCTACAGAAACATTTCTAGGATCTGTTTTAGTTAAAGACTTTAATTCAGAAAAATTAGGTATTATAACAGGAGAAGTAATATCATATTCTTTTTCCACTTCCTCTTTGTCAAATTCTATTAATAAAGTACCTACTTTAACTTTATCCCCTTCTTTAACATGTGCTTTAAAATGCTTACCGCCTAATTTTACAGTATCCATTCCAATGTGTATAAGTATTTCAATTCCTTTAGAAGATAATCCTATGGCATGATTACTATCAACCATTGTTATAACTTCTCCGTCAATAGGCGAATATACTTTTCCTTCCTCTGGTATGATAGCCATTCCGTCACCAAGTGCTTTTGTTGAGAAAGCTTCATCTTTTACTTCTGTAACATCAACTAATTTACCTTTTATAGGGCTTTTTATTTCGATTTTTTTAGAGAATAATCCCATATAAAATACCTCCTCAAAATAACTTTACTTTTTATTTTATCACAAATGATTATAAAGTAAATAACTTTATTCCAAAAAATAAATTCAATAGTTTTTTGTATAATCATTGTATATAAAAATATGTATAATAGTTCTTTTTATATACATAAATTCTAAAAAACTGTAAAAATATAATGAATAAATAGTATAATACTTGATAATATCATAAATAAGTATTATACTATGTAATATATGTAAAATAATTTTTTTAAATTTTTATGGAGGATATATGTTTAATTATCTACAAAGAATAGGTAAGTCCTTGATGGTTCCGGTTGCCGTATTACCTGCAGCAGCTATTCTTTTGGGTATTGGTTATTGGATTGACCCAAATGGCTGGGGTGCTCAAAGCCCTGTTGCTGCATTCTTTATTAAAGCAGGCGGATCTATTATAGACAATATGCCTATACTTTTTGCTATTGGTGTTGCGTTCGGTATGTCTAATGATAGAAATGGTGCTGCGGCTTTAGCTGGTCTTGTTGCTTTCCTTGTTGTTACAACCCTTTTAGCTCCTGCAACAGTAGCTATGATTCAAAGTAAAGATGTTGCTGATGTAGCTCCTGGATTTGCTAAAATTAATAACCAATTTATAGGTATACTTTGCGGAGTTATTGCGGGTGCTTTATATAATAAATTCTGGAATGTAGAACTTCCTAAATTTTTGGCATTCTTCAGCGGAAGAAGATTCGTACCGATAGTAACTTCTGTAGTTATGATGGTTGTATCTTTTATATTAATGCTAATTTGGCCTGTTGTTTACGGAGGTTTAGTAGGATTCGGAAAAGCTATTATTAGTCTTGGTCCTATAGGTGCCGGTATATATGGTTTCTTTAATAGATTATTAATTCCTGTTGGCTTGCACCATGCTCTTAACTCAGTATTCTGGTTCGATGTTGCCGGCATTAATGATATACCTAATTTCTTAGGCGGTCAGGCTTCTATAGATGCAGGAAAAGCTATTATAGGACAAACAGGTATGTATCAGGCAGGATTCTTTCCTATTATGATGTTCGGATTAGTAGGTGCTTGTTTGGCATTCATTAAAAATGCTAAGCCTGAAAACAGAGCTAATATCAGATCTATAATGTTGGCAGCTGCTTTTGCTAGTTTTTTCACAGGTGTTACAGAACCTATAGAATTCTCATTTATGTTCGTTGCTCCAGCTTTATATTTAGTACATGCAGCATTAACTTGTATATCATTAATTATTGCTGCTAGTATGAAATGGATGGCAGGTTTCGGATTCTCTGCAGGTTTTATAGATTTAGTTCTTTCTACTAGAAATCCGTTAGCTATTAATTGGTATATGCTGGTAGTACAAGGTTTAGTATTCTTTGTATTATACTTTGTTATATTCGATTTTGCTATTAGAAAATTTGATTTAAAAACTCCTGGAAGAGAAGATGATGATTCTGATGCTGGTGTAACTTTAAGTGTTTCTAATAAATCCTATGCCGATAAAGCTATCCTTTTGCTTCCTTTATTAGGCGGTATTGAAAATATAGTTAATGTTGACAACTGTGCCACAAGATTGAGATTAGAAGTAAAAGATAATACTATAATACAAGATGCTGAAATTAAGAAATCTTTCCCTGGGGTATTAAAACCTGGAAAAACTTCTGTACAGGTGATAGTAGGTACAGATGTTCAATTCTTAGCAGATGAATTTAAGAAATTAGTTAATAAATAATTTAATTTATTGATTCATATTAGGCTTGCAGTATTTATTATTGCAGGTCTTTTTCATTGGTAGAAATAAAATAAATATTATGTTAGTATTACATATCATAATATAGAGGTTTAACAATGCAAGCAAATAAAAAAGATATAAAGTTTATACTTCCTATGAATTTACTTGGCGGCAGAGAAAATATAGTAAAAGTAAATAATTGTGCTACTAGATTAAGACTTGAAGTAAAAGATGCTGATAAAATAAATTCTGAAGAGATAAAAAAATATTATCCTGCAGTACAGAAAATAAGTAATACAGAGGTACATATTATAGTGGGTACAAATGCCAGCGAACTTGCTGAATCTTTAGAGAGAATAATAGCTTTTGACGATAATTCTTCAAATATGGCTATGAATCTTATTCCTTTACTTGGAGGAAGGGAAAATATAGTCAAGATAAATAATTGTGCTACTAGATTAAGACTTGAAGTAAAAAACGCTGATAAGGTTAATGAGGAAAAATATTATCCTGTAATACAAAAAATAAGTAATACAGAGGTTCATGTAGTAGTTGGTATTAAGGCTTTTGAGCTAGCTGATGAATTATCAAAGATTTTAAATGACTCTGATGCTAATACAGATTATTCTAATAGAGCTTGGTTGCTTATTCCTATGCTTGGAGGAATAGAAAATATAGTAAAAGTAAATAATTGTGCTACTAGATTAAGACTCAATTTAAAAGATGCTAATAAAGTAAATGCTGAAGAAATAAAAAAATATTATCCTGCGGTACAAAAAATAAGTGATACAGAATTGCATATAATAGTTGGTACTTCTGTAAGCGAACTTGCTGAAGATTTAGAAAAATTATTAGAAAGTCAAAGTGTAAAAACAGCATTGCTTCTTCCATTAGTTGGCGGAATAGAAAATATAGTAAAAGTAAATAATTGTGCTACTAGATTAAGATTAGAAATAAAAGATATTAATAAAGTTGATATTGAAAGTATAAAGAAATATTATCCTGCTGTTGAAAAGATAAATGCTCATGAGCTGCATATAGTTGTTGGCACTAATGCTAATGAACTTGCAAATGAATTTAAAAAATTTGTGATTTGATAAAAAATAGAAGAGGGACTTATAATAAAGCCCCTCTTTTTTATATAATCAGATATTATATTTTAACTACCTGACCTGTTTCTAATGATTTAATTAAAGCTAAAATAGCTTGTATAGATTTTTTTACCTCTTTAGGTTTTACCATTTCAGGCTGCTTGCCTTCCTTAACACAATTAGCAAAATATTCAACTTCTATTTCATAAGGGTCTCTTGTGCTTGGAGGTTCTTGATGAGGCTGTTCTCCGTTTCTATACAAAATCAAAGAATTTCTAGCAGAAGCTATATCTTCCAAATTAAATCCTGCTGAGAATGAAAATTCGGCTGTGGCTTTTTCTCCTACTATTCTTAAATTCATAGAGAAAGGATAATTATCAGTAATACCGAAAGCTGCCTGAGCAGTTGCATTTACACCATTTTTGAATCTTAATGTACTATCAACAAAGTTCCAAGAATCTTTTCTAGCTTTTTTACCGGTAGCATATACTTCTTCAACATCTCCGAATAAATAGCATAAGAAGTCTATATCATGAACATGCAAGTCGTATATACCGCCTCCGCTTTTTTTCGGATCTCCGTACCATTCGCTTACAGGGTGCTGACCAAGTCTTACAGCGGTAGCTAATTTAATTTCTCCGAATATACCTTGATCAACCCATTCTTTAATTTTAGCATATTCAGGCCAGAAATGCAGAACTTGCCCTATCATAAATATACTGTTAGCTTTTTGAGTAGCATCAAGCATATTATCTATAGCTTCTAAAGTTAAAGCAAATGGTTTCTCACTTAATACATGCTTATTATATTTTGTTGTAAGCAAAACCATTTCCTCATGCTGATAAGTTGGTATGCAAACATCTAGGAAGTCTATTTCAGAATGTACAGCCTCCATCATGCTTTGAGCTGTATCGAATCCTTTACAATTATAAGTTTTCATAAAGTCTTCTTTTGCTTTTTTATCTATATCAGCAATGGCAACGATTTCAACACCAATATTTTTATATCCTTTGGCATGAGTTGTACCCATAAAACCGCCGCCTACTATTGCCACTTTTACCATTTTTTTACTCCTTAAATAAATTATTAATATTTTATAACATTTCCGGTTTCTAAAGATTTTATTAGATTTACAGTTGTTTCTATAGATTTTCTAATAGAATCTAAATTAACAATATCAGGATAAGTTTTATTTTTTACACAGTTAATAAAATATTCTAATTCTATTTCATAAGCATCTCTATTTCCAACATTTTCTACTACAGGTTCATGTCCGTTTCTATATAAGGTTAAACTGTTTGTACTTCCGCTGTCAAGATTAACTCCGGCAGAAAGATTAAATTCAGCAGTTCCCTTATCTCCTATTACTTTAAAATTAGCAGTGAAAGGATAATTTTCAGTGATGCCGAAAGCTCCTTGAGAAACAGCACTTACACCATTTTTAAATTTTATAGAACTGTTTATAAAATCCCAAGACTTATTTTCATCCTGCGAGCCGTTAGCATATACTTCTTTTACATCGCCGAATAAATAGCATAAAAAATCTGTATCATGTATATGAAGCTCAAATATACCGCCTCCGCTTTTAGAAGGATCATAGAACCATCTGCTTTTCGGATGCTGAGCTAATCTTTTGGCCGATACTAATTTTATATTTCCTAATGTTCCATTATCTATCCATTCTTTAATTTTTACATATTCAGGCCAAAACCTTATTACCTGTGCTATCATTAAATATTTGTCAGAATTTTTAAATTTAGATATTATCTCATCGACTTTATTTAAATGAATAGACAGAGGTTTTTCGCATATAATATGTTTATTATATTTATAAGCCAACTCAATCATTTCTTCATGTAAAAATGTTGGAGCACATATATCCACTATTTCTATTTTGTCAGATATTTCTTCAAGCATTTTTTCGGCAGATTCATAAGCTTTACAATTAAATTTAGAAGAAAAATTATTTCTAACTTCATCACTTATATCAGCAATAGCCTCTATTTTTACACCTAGATTTTTATAGCATTGTGCATGTATATTACTTATGAATCCCCCGCCAATTATAGCTATCATAAACTTCTCCTAATTTTTTTTAATTAATCAGCAAGGAAATTTCTTTCTTCCAAGAATAGCATCCATAGAAGCAGAAGTATTGTATATTATCTGATATGGATAATATTTATAAGGCGGAATCATTTCAGCAGTACAGAAACTATCATATCCAACTTCATTTAAAGCTTTTATAACATCAGGATAGTTAACATCGCCTGCAAGCAAATCAACGAATCCGTCTAAAGTACCTACAGCTCTTCTATAATCCTTGAAATGTACTTTTTTAATTCTTTTTCCAAGAACTTTTATCCATTGTTCAGGATAACCCATATAAATAACATTTCCTACATCAAAATATGAACCTACATAGTCGCTTTTGAATTCATCTATAAAGTTTTTCATTTCCATAGCAGAAATTAAGAATTTATTCCAAACATTTTCTATACCTATAGCAACTTTAAATTTTTCAGCAGTTTCTACAAGTTTAGAAATACATTCTTTGGCTCTTTTGTAAGCATCTTCATAATAAATAACTTCGCTGTCTGGGATGAAATCAACTCCTACATATCCAGGTACTAAAAGAATAGTATCAGCACCAAGTATGGAAGCTACTTCTAACTGTCTTTTTATGTTATTAACAGCATTTTCTCTAATTTTTTCATTTTCAGAAGTAATAGGATTGCCCCAAGCCAAATCAGAAGCAAAACTATGAATTTGAAGTCCCATATCATTAGCCATTTTTTTTACTTCTAATATATCTTTTTCTGAACTCTTTAATCCTAAAGGTCCGTCTTCTGTAAGACTTAATTCAATTCCTTCAAAACCTGCATCTTTTGCAATTGTAAACATATCTTTATAGGAAGTTCCTCCAGGAAAAGCCCAAACATTTATAGCTTTTTTTAACATGTAAATCCTCCGTATTAATTATTTATATATACTAGTTTAAACTTTATTGTATTATTGTCAATGCTAAATGTGAAATATAATTATAAAAATTGATTAATGTAAAATTATAAATACTTGACAATGGAGAAATATTAACTATACTACAAATTTATGACATTTTATGTTTTTTATTATTTTTTGAGGAGACTAAAATGAAGAAGTTATTTTTATTAGGGGCTAGTGTATTTTTATTGTTTATATTATTTGCCTGCGGCAAGGCAGATGATCCAAATAAGAAAAAAATAGTATACTGGTCAATGTGGAATGAGGTAGAACCTCAGGGACAAGTTATCAAAGCAGCTATAGAAGATTTTATGAAAAAGCATCCGGATATTACTGTTGAAGTTAACTGGAATGGAAGAGAAATTAGAAAAACTTTACAGCCTGCATTGGATAATAATCAGACTATAGATATGTGGGACGAGGATTTAGAAAGAACTATAAGGACTTGGGGTAAATATGCATTACCTTTGGATGATTATATTACTAAAAGTTATGAAGGTACTGACGGAAAACCATATCAAGATGTAGTAATAAAATCTCTTTTAGATTTAGGAAGAACTTTTACAGATGACGGTAAACTTTATGCTGTGCCATATCAGCCGTTTACTTTTTTAATTATGTATAATAAAGACCATTTTGCTAAAGCAGGTATTACAAAAGTTCCAGAAACTTGGGCAGAGTTTAAAGATGCATGTGCTAAATTAAAAGCAGCAGGATTTATACCTATAACTGTAGATGATGCTTATGTTGATGTAATAATTGGTTATCAAATAGCAAGATATAAAGGTTCTGATTGGGTAAAAAAATTAGTACAGGAAGGCTTATGGGACGATCCGGCTGTTTTACAAGCTGCTAAAGATTGGGAAGAAATGTATAAATTAGGTTATATATCTCCTAACGTAGCCGGTAATAAATATCCTCAAGGTCAGCAGGAAATAGCAAATGGCGAAGTATCTATGTATTTAAACGGTACTTGGTTAGTAAATGAAATTATGCCTACAACAGGTCCTGATTTCCCTTGGGGACAATTCCCTTATCCTACAGTTCCTAATGGAGTATCAGGTCTTTATGATTTGAATTACGGCGGACAGTCTTTCCAAGTTAATAAGAATACTCAATATCCTGAAGAAGTATTCCAATTAATAGTTCATCTTACTACAGGAGAATGGGATAAACAATTAGCAGAGAAAACTTATGGTGTTCCTATGGCTAATACTACAGATTGGCCTAAACAATTAGCAGATGCTAAAGAAGTATTCTCTAAATTAGGTTCTTGCTATCCTTGGGCTGGCGGTATAGAATTTAATCCTGATAAAACTCCGGTTATAACAGCCGCATTTACAGGGGTCCTTACAGGTAAAAATACTGCTGAACAATTTGTAGCAGAAGTAAAAAAATAATATTTTAATTTTGTTATTGGATGATGTGCTTCTAAATATTTTCTATTTAGGAGTGCATCATAATATTTAAAGTTTTTAGGAGTGGAGTATGTTAAAAAAAACTAGATTACCAATGATAATATTATTTTTAGCTCCAGCAGTTTTACTTTATCTGTTAATCTTTTTTTATCCTACTATAAAAACTGTTATAATGAGTTTTTTTAAGATGGATTCTATATCTGCAAAAATTTCAGAATGGGAGTTTGTCGGTTTAGGTAATTACGGCAACCTTTTGAATAGTCAAGTATTTATGCAATCTTTAAAAAATGTATTTTTCATATGGCTTATAGGCGGTATTATTATATTTTTCTTCGCTATTCTTTTTGCAGTTATTTTAACTTCTGGCGTAAAATTTAAATCATTTTATAGATCTATTATATATTTACCTAATGTTGTATCTGCTGTTGCTATGGCTACTATGTGGATACACTATGTTTATAATTCAAGATACGGACTTTTAAGAAATATATTCAGCTTTTTACATATAGACAAATTGGCTGAATTTCAATGGACTTCCCCAGAGAATGTTTTTATGGCTTTGGTTATAGCTTATTCTTTTGGTATGGTTGGTTACTTTATGCTTATATTTATGGCTGGTATAGAAAGAATTCCTTCAGATTTTTATGAGGCTGCTACTATAGACGGAGCAAATGCATTTCAGCAATTTTTCCAAATAACTTTGCCTCTTCTTTCTGATGTTATAAGAACTAATGTTGTTTTATGGACTATTAATGCAGTTGGTTTCTTTGTATGGTCTCAATTATTCTCGCCTTTAATTCCAGAACCTGGTACTGTTACCCCTATGGTTTATATGTATCAAGAGGTATTTGGGGCAAATAATAATGTAATTATAGATAGAAATGTAGGAAATGGTGCTGCTGTAGGAGTTGTACTTACTTTAATTATTGTTATATCTTTTGCTGTTACTAATTTAGTATTTAAAGATAAGAAATTAGAGTTTTAATTTTGAAGGATTTATTTTATGAAAGATAAACATAAACAAATTAGATTGCTGCCTGGATATTTATTGGTATCTCTTTGGTGTGCTTTTACATTTTTGGTGATAGGTTGGATAATATTAGCTTCTTTTTCTGCTACTCCTAATATATTCCAAAATACTTTATTTAAAGACGGAATTCATCCTGAAAACTATGTTAAAGCTTTAGTTACTCATAATGTAGCCAAATATTTTTTGAATTCTCTTATTTACACTACAATTTCATGTGTTGGCATAATAATTGTGTCAGCACCTGCTGCTTATATATTAGCTAGATTTCCATTCAAATTTAATGGTACTATACAAAAGGTATTTGTAATGGCTTTAGGGATACCAGCTATTATGATTATTATGCCTCTTTTTGGTATAGTTACATCTCTTAAAATGACTAACTCAAGATTAGTATTGATATTTTTATATATAGGAATTAATATACCATTTACAGTATTTTTTCTTATAACATTTTTTAAGAGTTTATCCTTTACATTTGAGGAGGCTGCTGCTATAGACGGATGCAGTCCTATGAAAACTTTCTGGATAATAATGCTTCCTTTAGCTCAGCCTGGAATAATAACAGTTACAATATTCAATTTTATTACTGTTTGGAATGAATATTTTATGGCATTAATATTTGCTAATAGCAGTAATATGAGACCTCTTGCTGTTGGTTTATTCTCTATGATTCAGTCTATGAGATATACAGGAGATTGGGCTGGTATGTTTGCTGCTGTTGTTATAGTATTTTTGCCTACATTTATATTGTATATAATACTTTCTGAAAAAATTATCGGTAATGTTACAGGCGGAGCAATAAAAGGTTAATAAATTATAAAGGAAATTTTAATGCAAATATATACTTCTGATTTGGATATTGAAGGTAGTTTACTAAAAGGTGAAAATCCGCTTCCTATATTTAGAGATAGGCAAAAGGATAAGCAGATTATAAGCGATGGAACTTTAACTGAAGAGAGTATGGAGAATATTGGTTATGAGATAGGGCTTAGATTGCTTCCTTATAAACTTCAGGATAGATACGATAGAAATAAAACTATTATAAAATTAAATACGGTTGTAATAGAGAATGATAAAATCAAAGCTGTGTTCTTATGCGAATATGGTGCAAGATTATATTCTATGCAGGATAAAGAAACAGGAAAAGATATTCTATTTAAAAATCCTGTTTTTCAGGTTGCTAATTTAGTTGCTAGAAATGCATGGTTTTCTGGAGGAATAGAATGGAATGTTTCTCAATTTGGACATTCTTTACAAACTTGCGAGCCGTTATTCTTTTCTATAGTTAAAGATAAGGATAATAAAGAATTTCTTAGAGTTTATGAATTTGAAAGGACTAAAAGAATATATTATCAAATGGATTTCAGGCTTATTGATGGGGATAAAAATTTATATGTTTATGTAAAGATAATTAATGATGATGATTATAAAAAGCCTATGTATTGGTGGACTAACATAGCTGTAAGAGAAGAAAAAAATATCCGAGTATTTTCTGCAACAGATGATATAGTCTATATTTATCCTGATAGTGTAGGTTCTACAGAAAATTCCATTAAGAAGTTCGGTGCTTCTAAACTTCCTAAAACTCCTTTTGTTAAAGATGGAAGTTATCCTTTGAACTTTGAATATTCAAGTGAGTATTTTTTTCAAATTAGTAAAGAAACTGTAAGTCCTTGGGAGGCTGCTGTTTATAATGACGGATTTATGTTTTTTGAAAGATCTACTAATAAATTGAGATACAGAAAAATGTTCTGCTGGGGTAATCTGAGGGGCGGAAGAAAATGGGAGAGTTTTTTGTCAAAAGGAAATGAAGGAGAATATATTGAACTTCAGGCAGGTATAATGCCTACTCAGGTTAATGGTTTTGATATGGAGGCTAACAGTATAATAGAATTTATTCAGGCATTTAGTTTTGATTATTTGAAAGATAATTATGATGATATATTTGCTGAAGATTATTCTAAAGCCAGAGAAAAAGTTGAATCTATAGTCAATAAAAATATGGATGAAAATCATTTGAATAATCTTATTAAAAAATATTCAGAAGAATCTGATTTAGAAATAAGTGATATATTATTTTACGGAAAAGGCTGGGGGGCATTAGAGGATATCAGGAGAGATAAATATAATTTAAATAAATCTCCTAAATCATTAAAATTTCCTAAAGATTCAATAAAAGAAGCTTGTATGCCATGGCTTAATCTTTTGGAGGAAGGATATTTAGATGAATTAGAATGTGAAGAGACTCCTATTTCATATATGTTGGATTTCAAAGATTTATTGGAATCCTGTGAAAATAAAAATGCTGCGGTACTTATTCATTTAGGTATTATTTATTATGAAAATTTTATTGAAGATAAAGCTTTGGAATTATGGTTAAAATCTATAGATATAAAGCCTACTGCTATAGCATATAGGAATATATCTGTATATTATAAAAATAAAAAAGATTATGAAAAAGCTTTGTATTATATGGAAAAATCTATTGATATATTTGAAAATAAAGAAATGGATGAAGCTTTTCTAGTTGAATATTTTTTGCACGGGTGCCAAACATATTGCATTTAAGTATTCCTTATCTTTTTGAAGTATAACATAGGTGTATCATAATTTAAAGCTGAATGTATTCTTTTGTGA
>CASGDY010000025.1 GCA_949300355.1 uncultured Brachyspira sp. | reverse complement strand
AATTAATATCTTGTTATATTCAAATTATAAAGTATAATATTTATAATATAAAATTTATGGGTATTAATTATGATTGATTTTAATATAGTTGAATTTAAAAAAGATTCTGCAATATTTGTTGCAGGCGAAAATGCAAGAGAAGCATTTTATATAATTAAAGGAGGTATTGTAATAGATAAAAATTATGTTATAGAAAATACAAATTTTGAATTCACTTCAGGGGATATAATAGGTATTGTTCCTGCTGTACTTTCAGAGCCTTATTATTCAACTGCAATTGCTGTAACAGATGTACAATTAGTAGAAATACATACTAAAGATATATACAATATAGAAGACAGCAAAATAATAGAAAAAATATATAAATACTTAATCAAATTTATGGAAATATGGCTTGGAAAATATTTTTATAAATTATCAGAATCTCTGAATATAGAAAGCTATAAAGAAAATGATGCCCTTGAAATAGCAAATATTTATAATGATAATGGATATAAATCAGCTGCTCTTTATATGTACAAAAAAATAATAGAAATGTTTCCAAATGAAGATCATACTGAAATAAATGAAAAAATAAATGAAATAGAAAATAATTATAATATAAAACCCCCTTTAGAAATAAATTCTAATTTGCAGGAATATAAAACAGGCACATGCATATTTTCTGAATTAGAAAATAATACTAATCTATATGTAATAAGAGATGGAAAAGTTGGAGTGTATAGTGTATTTGATGGAAAAATTATCACTAGAATAATATTTAAAAGCGGAAACATCATAGGCTATAAACCTATACTCGGAAATAAACTGCTACTTACAACCTGCATAGTATTAGAAGATACAATATTGCAAATTATAAATAAAGAAGATTTTTTGAGACTCGCTGTTAATAATACAAAACTTCAATATCATCTTGTAAATATAATGGCAAGAAGAACATACAACACAATAATAAAAAGCTATAGTATAACAATAAAAAGCCCTATAGGAAAATTTTATAGTATGGTATATTCATTTGTAAAAACAGAACTATTGTTTGATAAGAATATTGATTTTATAGAGCTGCCCTACACTCTTCATGATATATGCACTATGGTTGGTATAGAAAATATAGATTATATAAAATCTGAAATGAATAAAATTAAAGTAATATTATTCTCAGGTAATGGAAAAATAATAATACCAAATATACAAAATTTCTTCAAAGAGTATGAGATATACAGAAAAAGAAATTCAACTCCGAATATATCTCAATAGATTTACAACAGATTATACTTTTTTATGATAATTATATTGACATAACTGTGTTTTATAATATAATACACCGCTGTTATTTTAGTTATAAAATATAATAGGCTTTTTATGGAAAAATATGATACAATTAAATTTAATAAAAATGACATTATTATTAAATCCGGTGAAAAACCTATAGAATATTTTTACATATTAATCAGAGGTAAAACCATATCATATTATGAATTTCATAAAGAATATAAACATGAAAATAAAAAAGGAAGTATATTAGGATTAATATCATCTGTTATAAAAGAACCATATTTTTCAACTATAGTGACCGCAGAAGATTCTGAACTTATAAAAATAAAAATCGACAGTATAATCAATATAAAAGATGAAAATCTGCTTAATAAAATATACAGCTATTTATATTTGATTTTAGAAATTTGGCTAAGTAAATATTACACTGTACTAGCTGTAAACAAAGTAGATTTATATAATAAAGATGATATTGTAATTATGGCGAATATTTATAAAAATAACGGGTATATAGATGCTAGTTATAAGTTATGTTCAAAATATATAGAACTTTTTCCTGAAGACAATGATGCAGATAAAATCAAAAACTTTATTAAAGATATAGAAAATATAAAATACACTAAAGAATTAGAGCATATAGAAAACAACACATACAAATTTCCAAAAGGATATTGTATATATTCAGAAATATATTCAAGCGACCATATATATGTAATAGAATCAGGTAAAGTTGGAATATATAGCATAGTTAATTCTAAACAAATAATTAGAAATATTTATACAGAAGGATATATAATAAACGGATATAATCCCACATTGGAATATAAGCCGTTATTAACAACCGCTATAGTTCTTGAGGACTCAATTATAAATATAATCAGTAAAGAACAATTAATAGAAATGATATATAATAATAAATCGTTAAGAATTAATTTCATAAAAATGATATCTTTAAAAGTAAATAATGCAGTTTTGAAACTTAAAGCTATTAAAAAAGATGAATTAAATATTAAATTAATAATTATTATATATTCCATAATAAAAATGTATGCCTTACATAATAAAGATATCACAAAATTAATATTATTTTATTCTATAGAAGACATAAAAAATATGCTCAATATTGATGCTGATAATAAAAAAGTTTGTGCTGCATTAAAAAGTATTAAATATATAGAATTGGATAATCAATTTAACATTACAGTAACAAATATACAAAATTATATTAAAGAGTATAAAAATTATATAATATAATCTTTTATTGTTGACATAATTTTTCTAAGTATTATAATTTTAAAGTAAATAATATTATTGAAGAATATATATATTTATGGAAAAATACAAATTAGTCAAATATACAAAAGGCAGTATTATATTAAAATATTCCCAAAAAGCCAAAGACTGTTTTTATATAATTTCAAAAGGAAGCGTTATAGTATATAATGACTTCTATAATAATTCACACATATATAAAATGGGACATATTATAGGCTTAATAGCTTCTATAACAAAAGAACCATATTATTCAACAATGGAAGCAGCAGAAGATGTAGAATTGTGGGAGATAAAAATAGAAAATATAAATAGAATTAATAATAAGCATTTAATAAAAAGAATATCAAATCATTTATCATCTATATTAGAACTATGGCTAAGCAAATATTATAGCTTAATAATAAAAAACAAAATAGATTTATATAATAAAGAAGATATATTGATTATGGCATCTATTTATAAAGAAAACGGATTTATTGATGCTAGTCATAAATTATGCTTATCATATATGAATTTATTAAGCAAAGATTATGATGCTGAGCATTTAAATAATATTAAAAAGTTTATGAAAACCTTAATTAAATCAAAAGAACCTGAACTTATAGAAAATAATTCTTATAAAATGTATAAAGGGTATTGTATATATACTGAATTAGAAGCTACAAACCGTATTTATTATATAAAATCAGGAAAAGTTGGAATATACAATATAGCAGATTCTGATTATATTACTAGAATAATATATCCGGCACAATACATTATTGATGCTTATTCTCCAAATCTTGAGTATAAAACTTTATTTACAACGGCTATAGTTTTAGAGGACTCCGTTATAGATATTCTTACTAAAGAGGAATTAATAAAAATACTGCATGATAATGCTGAATTCAGGTTCCAAATGATAAAAATGACTTCTATGAAGGTTATAAGTACAATATTAAAAATTAAATCTGTAAAGAAAACAAATTTGAAAGATAAATTGATAGTATTAATATACTCCATTTTAAAAATAGAAACTTTATTCGATGAAAAAAAATATATAAAGTTATACTACAAAATAAAAGATATAAAAAATATGATTCATGATGATGCGGATACTGATGACATACGAGCTGCTTTAAAAAATATAGATTATTTAGAATTTGACAATTTTAATAATATTATTATTACAGATACAGATGAGTATTTTAAAGAATATGAAAGTTACACAAAGTAATTTTTATATAAATAAAACTATTAAATAAAAAATATTACTATGGAACAGCAATATAATAAAATAACAATAAAAAAATCAACAATAATTTTCAAATATAAAGAACCAGCTAAAGATTATTTTTACATAATAATCAAAGGAAAAGTTACAGCCTATAATGTATTTTATCAAAATTATGATATACATTATAAAGAAGGAGATATCATAGGACTTATCTCATCAATAATAAATGAACCTTATTACTCTACAATAGAAAGTACTGAGGATATAGAAGTATTAAAAATATATGTGCAGGATTTATCCAAAATAGATAATTACAATTTGATAAATAAAATATCAAATTATTTATCTTCAATATTTGAAACTTGGCTCAGTAAATACTATTCATCAATAACTAAAAATAAGGTTAACTTGTATAATAAAGAAGATATATTTACAATGGCAAATATTTATAGAGATAATGGATTTATAGATGCAAGCTATAAAATATGTAATGGGTGCATAAAATTATTTAAAAATGATATTCATATAAATGAAGTTAAGAAACTAATAATAAATACAAGACCGATAGAAAAACCAAAACGTATAGAAGAAAATGTTTATAGTGTAAAAAAAGGGTATTGCTTATATTCAGAGATAGAACCTAGCAGCTACATATATATAATAAGAACCGGAAAAGTAGGTATTTATAGTATAATAGACTCTAAACCTGTAGTAAGATCAATTTATTCATCTAATTATATTATAAATTATTATAAACCTGTTTTGGATTACAAACCTCTTTTGACAACTGCAATAGCTGTAGAAGATTCTGTAATAGAAATTATAGAAAAAGACTTTATAGAAAATATTATAAACAGAGATAATAAATTCATTAATAATTATATCAAAGCCGCAGCGGCAAAAATTAATAATACAATATTAAAAATTAAAGCATTATCTGTAAAAGAATTAAATGTAAAATTAATAATATTAATATATTCATTTATAAAAATGGAAACTCTATTTGAAAAAAATAAAAATATAAGATTATATTATTCCATAAATGATATAAAAAATATTTTAAATATAGATTCTCCAAATAATAAAATATTTCAAACTTTAGAAGAAATTAAGCATATAAGAATAGATAAATCAGAGAATATTACAATCAATAATTATGAGAATTTTTTAAGAGAATATGAAAACTATATAGTATAATTATTTTTTTAGTTGACATAATTATCTTATATCGTATAATACAGTTATTAATAGTGTTAGATTAGTGTATGCCTGGTAATATTACAGAAAAATTTAATAAGTCTTCAATATTATTTAATAATGGAGAATCACCAAAAGATTACTTCTACATAATTACGAAAGGTAAAGCTGTATCATATAATAGTTTTTATGAAAATTATAAAATATCTCTTAAAGAAGGCAGTATAATAGGTTTAATATCTGCCATAATAAAAGAGCCGTACTATGTAACTACAGAAGCCTTAGAAGATGTAGAAGTATTGAAAATCAATGTAAATAATATTGTTCAAATTAATAATAAAGAATTAGTTAATAGAGTATCAAATTATCTATCTTATATATTTGAAACTTGGCTCAGTAAATATTATAGTTTAGTTGTAAAAAATAAAGTAGATTTATACAATAAAGAAGATATATTAATTATGGCTAATATCTATAAAAACAATAATTACATAGATGCTAGTTATAAAATATGCTGCAAATATCTAGAGCTATTTGGAAACGAATGCAACAGAGATAAAACAGAACAATTCCTAAAATATCTAAAACCAAAAAAAGAACCTGAACTTATATCAAAAAATACATACAAAATAAAAAAAGGATATTGTTTATATACAGAAGTTGATTCTAGTAATTATGTTTATATAATAAAATCAGGAAGAGTCGGAATATATAATATTATTAATAAAAAACAAATTGTAAGATTAATATATCCGGAAGGCTATATAATAAACGGATATCCTCCATCTTTGGAATATAAACCTTTACTGACAACTGCAATAGCTGTTGAAGATTCTGTAATAGAAATATTAAAAAAAGAAGAACTTATGAATGCTGCAAATAAAAATGAACAATTAAGAATCGGACTTGTACTTGTAACAGCAGTGAAGGTTAACAATGTAACTTTAAAGATAAAAGCTGTAAAGGCAAAAGAATTAAAAAATAAATTAATTATTATATTATATGCCATTATCAAAATAGAAACTTTATTTAAAAAAGAAACAATAATAAAATTACCATATAAAATAGAAGATATTACAGATATTATAGATATAAATAATGATATAAAAGAAATATGCCAAGAATTAGAAAATATTAAATATGTAGAATTAGATACTTTTAAAAATATTATAATTAATAATACAGAATATTTTTTAAAAAAATATGAAAAATACACCAAATAATTATCATATACAATATTACAATATAGAAAAAATTAGTTATATAAATATGAATAATTATAAAACCATTAAATTCTCAAAATCTTCTTTTATATATGAAGAAGGAAATTTCCCAAAAGATTCTTTTTACATAATAACCAAAGGTAAGGCAGAATCTTACGCAATAAACTCTAATAATTATAATAAAGAATATAATATCGGACATATTATAGGATTAGTAAATTTAGCTGCGGGCGAACCATATCAAGTAAGCATGAAAGCTATAGAAGATGTTGAAGTTTTAGAATTATCATTATCAGATATAAACAATATTACAAATAATGATTTAATAAAAATAATATATAATTATTTTAATACTACATTAGAAACTTGGCTCTCTCGTTATTATATAAATTTAGTGAAAAACAAAGTAGATTTATATTATAAAGAAAATATATTCACTATGGCAGAAATATACCTAAAAAATGAATTTCCAGATGCCGCTTATAAATTATATGAAAACTACATAGATACATTAGAAGATAAAAGCGATATAGAATATGCCAAAAAAGAATTATTAAAACTTCCGCCGCCTAATAATCCAAGTATGTTTACTTCAAATATATTTTTATATAAAAAAGGAAGCTGCTTATATACAGAATTTAAAGCCAGCAATTATTTATATATAATATTATCCGGAAGAATAGGAATATATAATATTATAGATGGAAAACTTTTACTTAAAGATATATATAAAAAAACTATATTCTTGACGGATATGAACCCAAATTAGAATATAAACCATTATTAACTTCGGCTATTGCTTTGGAGACATCATATATAAAAATAGTAACAAAAGAAGAATTTATAGAAATGCTCATAAAAGATAAGCATCTTAGAAGCTATCATGTAAAGATGATGTCAATGAAAGTAATAAATATATTATCTAGGATAAAAGCAATAGAAGAAAAAAATGCAATTTTTAAATTATTCTTACTAATATCAGCTTTAATTAAAATAGAAAATTTATTTGAAGAAATAAATACAGTAGTATTAAGCCATACTGTTTATGATATACAAAATGCAATAAATTTAGAAATAAACGATATTATTAATAATTTAAAAAAAATAAAATCTTTAGAAATAATAAATGATAAATATATAAGAATCACAAATATTAATGATTTTTTTAAAGAATATCATGAATATCAAAAAAATAGTTATTGACATCCTATATAAATGTATTAAAATATTTACAAACAATATAGGGATTATTTATGTTAAATTACAAAACTATCAACTTCAATAAATCTGCAACAATATTTATAGAAGGTCAGGAACCAAAATATACATTTTATATCATAAAAAAAGGAAGAGTAGTAGTATATAGTTATTTCGCTGATAATTACACTGTAGAATATAAAGAAGGTGAAATTATAGGATTATTCAATGCTGTTCTGAATGAACCTTACTTTTCCACAGTAAAAGCATTAGAAGATACAGAAGTAATAGAAATGAATATCAATGAAATAGAAAAAATAGATACTATAAGCCTTATAAATAAAATATACGATTACCTTATGATTAATATAGAAAGATGGCTTAACAGATACTATTACTTTTTACATAAAGAAAACAATCCGTATTATAGCAGACATGGTAAATCTAAAAACTATGATATTATGGAAATGTGTAAAATATATCTTAATAATGGATTTGCTGATGCTGCTTATAAATTATATAAAAAGTATATAGAACTTAACCCTAATGATGAAGAGCGAAAAGAAGAACTTGATAATTTATACAAAAATGTCAAACCTATAGAAGAACCTGAAAATATAGAAGCGGATATATATAAATATAAAAAAGGATATTGTTTATATACTGAACTTCAAAGCAAAGATTATCTATATATAATAAAATACGGAAAAGTCGGAGTATATAATATATTTGATTCTAAACAGGTTACAAGAAGAGTATTAGCTACTGATGATGTACTTAATGGATATGCCCCTATTTCAAAAAATAAAAAATATCTTTCAACTACTGCTATAGTTTTGGAGGATTCTATTATACAGTTAGTAAAAAAAGAAGATGCTATGAATTTGGTGCAGTCCGATAGAAATCTTAGATTATACTTTGTAAAGATGATGAGTATGAGAATATACGGCACAATTTCTAGAATAAGATCTTTTAATGCAAATAAAATAGTAAGTAAATTTGTAATAATAATAGAAGCATTAATAAAAACAGAACTCCTATTCAAAAGCATAAACAAAATAAAATTCCAATACAATATAAATGATATTTGTTCTATGATAGGAGTTGAATATAAAAAAAGCATAGACAATGAAATATTGAAAATCAAATCATTAGATATATCAGATGAAGGATATTTAATGGTAAATGATGTAGAAAGCTTCTATAAAGAATATGAAATATATAAACAGAGAAATACTCATAAAATAGAAACTGATTAAATAATAAAATGAGCTAAATATTCTATATTGCCTTTAGCCCCTTTTATAGGCGAAACTGTTCTGTTTACTTCTTTAAATCCGGCTTCTATTATCCTAGCAATAGCATTATTTAATATTTTCTCTCTTAAAGCATCATCTCTTATGATACCGCCTTTAGAAACATCTCCCCTTTCAGCTTCAAATTGAGGTTTTATCAAGGTTACCCAAAATTCCAAATCATTTAATTCTTTGAATATAATAGGTGCAATTTTTGATATTGATATAAAAGAAACATCGCTTACTACTACAGAAGGAATTTCGTCATTAAACATCCCTCTTTTTATATCTTTGGCATTGAAATCTTCTATAGAGACTACCCTACTATCATTACGAAGCTTATAAACTAGCTGATTATGTCCCACATCAAGAGCATAAACTTTTTTAGCACCATATTTAAGCAGACAATCTGTAAAGCCTCCTGTAGAAGCTCCAATATCTAAACATATTTTATTTTCTACAGATATACCAAATTCTAAAAATGCTTTTTCTAATTTTTCTCCGGCCCTCGATACATATTTTATATTCTGAACAATTTCTATATTGTCTGTATCTTTTATCTTATAAGCCTTAGAAGTTACTTTTACTCCATTAACAAAAACACAACCGGCTAGTATTATATCTTGTGCTTTAGCTCTGCTTTCTGTATAGCCTTCACTATGCACATACTCATCTAATCTCATCTATAAAAGTATTATAATCCAAGAAAAGATTTTATTATAGAAAGAGAATTTCTTTCTTTATCTCTCGTATTTATTTTCAAAAGCATTTGAGTGTGATTGCTTTCTAATATATTTGAAGTCAAATAAACTGATTCAAAAGTTTCAGTATATTCATCACCTATACCATATAATGATAAATTAGAATTAAACTCTAAATATAAAGCCATAGTATTATTTTTAGCTATTTCAACCTTGTCAGCAGATAATGCTGTAGCTGGTTTCTCGCCATTAA
Source organism: uncultured Brachyspira sp. (assembly GCA_949300355.1). Classification (GTDB taxonomy): domain Bacteria; phylum Spirochaetota; class Brachyspiria; order Brachyspirales; family Brachyspiraceae; genus Brachyspira. The sequence goes on along the minus strand of CASGDY010000025.1, from coordinate 11,258 downwards.
TTATTGAATCTATAACATTAGAGTTATCAGAAATATATAATATAGAGTCTTTTATATAGCATAAATGACCGCCGAGTGTATAAATATCATCAGTAACATCTTCAGCAAATGCCTGTAATATTACTTTAACTGTATCAGTATCAGTTATAGAAGCAGAAATTAGTAAAGCAGGAGATTCATCAGTATCAGCATTAGGATCATCCCAAACAGATACAAATATGTCGCCTCCAAAAAGTTCTATAAATTTAGAAGCATCTATTCCATTCTCTTCAAGAGCTTTTAATTCTTCACTAAGAGGGAGGTTCTTCATATCTCCCATAATATTTTTAAGATAGCCGGACAATTCTTTGCTATTAAATGCTAATGATAAGAAACCGTAATTATTTTCTCCATTAACAAATGAATATATATTATCAGCTAATTCCTTTTTTAACAATAAACTATCATAAGGATAATTAGGAGTATAGCTATCAAGAAGTACTTGAGCATCTCCATTATTGAAATTTATTTTTGTAGTAATGATAGCATCTTTATATGCTTCTTTAGGTATTCCCTCATAGCTTCTTCCGAATAAAAATTTTGCAAAATCAGAATTTTCATCAGCTAATAAAGATAAATTAGCCCAAATATAAGAATCATTAGTTTCATTCTCTAAAGCTAAAAACTTTTCATCTTCTAAAGGAGTATTATTAACAAATACATAATTAGCTATATTAGTAATATCTTCTTTATTTAATTCTTCATTATACCAATAATTATCTTTAAGTTTTAAAGTAACGGAAAATATTTCTTTATTCCATGAAATCAAATTATATTCATCTAATGCTAAATATCTATAAGCAGCATTTTCAGCAACAGAAACTAATTTATCTTCCTGACTTGCCATTTTAATCATAAGCTTATCTAATTCAGTAATATCTTTAACATCAAACATCAATGTCATTTGCTGATAGCCATTGAAAAAAACTATTCTTGAAGTTTTAGAAAAATCTATATAATCATTTAATTTATTAGTCATAACTTCAGCAACAAATGCATCATCTCTATATTCTAAATATCTGTCAGCATATTGCTGCATAAAAAATCTATTGAAAATATCTTGTAAATTAATTTCCCCTTTTTCTGCCATTGTTCCAGCATTAATAGAAAAAACACTATCAACATTATTGGGTATGTATTTTTTATCTACAGCATAAGTTAAAGTGCTTAATGTCAATAAAAATAATAAGATCAAGGATACTACTCTGTTCATTAACTATCTCCTTAAAATGAGTTACAAAAAAGAATATACTTTATATTATATTAGACTATAATTAAAAGTCAAGTATTTATTTACATACAATATTTTATATAAAAAAAAATAATATGATTTAATGTAAAAAATCTTGCAATTAAAAAATAAAATACTTATAATCATAAAATATGCTACTTCATAATATTAGGATATAATATGAGATACTTGATACTGCACGGTCATTTCTATCAGCCGCCAAGAGAAAATCCATTTTTAGGTGAAATACAGAAAGAAGCAAGTGCAGCACCTGCTCATGACTGGAATGAAAGAATAACGAATGAATGTTATAGTCCTAATGCATATTCAAGAATATTAGACGGATACGGAAGAATAAATGATATGTCTAATAATTATGAATATATGAGTTTTAATTTCGGTCCAACACTTATTGATTATATTGCAAGAACAAGAGAAGACTTATTAAAAAGAATAATAGAAGCTGATAAAAAAAGCATAGAAAGAATCGGATACGGAAATGCAATTGCTCAAGTCTATAATCATATAATACTTCCTCTTGCCAAAAAAGAAGATATGAGAGTGCAGATAAAATGGGGGTTATACAATTTTGAAAAATATTTCGGAAGAAAATCAAGCGGAATATGGCTTTCTGAAACAGCAATAAATTTAGATGTAGTTGATGCTTTATATGACTGCGGAGTTAAATTCACAATACTCTCACCATATCAAGCACATTATGTAAAAAATATAACAACATTGGATGTGTCAGGCGGTAAAATAGATACTTCAAAACCTTATTGGCTATACGGACATAACGGTAAAAGAATCATAGTATTTTTCTATGATCCATATATATCTCAGGCAATAGCTTTTGAACATTTGCTTACTTCATCTGATAAACTTGCAGAAAGAATAAGAAATGCTTACGGTGAAAGAAGACTAGTAAATATAGCAACAGACGGAGAAAGTTACGGACACCATGAACCTTTTGCTGATATGTGTTTGGCAAGATATTTTAAAGAGAATGTTCATTATGATAATATTACTCCAACTAATTATGAACATTATTTGAATATGTATCCTCCTACAGAAGAAGTTATACTTCATAGCGGCACAGGCGGAAGAGGAACTTCTTGGAGCTGTTCTCATGGAGTAGAAAGATGGAGAAGCAACTGCGGATGCGGAGGATGGGACAGATGCGATTTATCTTGGAGAGGTCCTTTGAGAGAGGCTTTCGATATCTTAAGAAAAATGCAGGATAAATTATTCAAAACTTTCTTAGACTTTACTGATGAAACTAGAAACTCTTTAAGAGAAGAATATGTACGAGCTATATATAATGATTTAGATGCCAGAGATTTATACGAAATATGCAGCAAATATATATCATTTAAAGAGTTTGTATTTTTAATGGAATCTTATAAATATTCATTATTTGCATATACATCTTGCGGATGGTTCTTTGAAGATGTATCAAGATTAGAGCCTATAAAGAATATGCAATACGCAGAACAGTCTTTCCATTATGCTAGGTTATTAGTAAAAGATAAAAATGCTGACTTTGTTGACGAGGCTCAAAAAGAATTCTTAAAAACGTTAGAAAAATCTATAAGCAATAAACCTGAACATCATAATGCTAGATATTTCTATGAAAAAGAAGCAAAAGTTGATGTATTTGCTAAACTTTATGTTATTAATTATTTCATTTTTAATCTTATAGCAAGCGAATACAGAGATGTAAATATAAATATTTTTAAGCATGAAATAAAATCAACTAAAATAGAAAAAAATATTATAGAAGGTATATTAATAGATAACATAGCTGCTGATATATATTTCAGAGTTAATACATCAAGTGAAAATCATGAATTTAAAAATCAGATACAAATATCAGAAAATTATGATGAGTTAGATAAATGCAATGTTTATACAATGTATTTAAAAGATTTAAATTCGGATATAAGAGATAAATTAGCTGATAGTTTATTTGGAACTGATATAAAAAAATTAGATCATTTAATGCATGAAATATACCCTGAATATAGAAAACTTTTCACATACTTTAATTTAAATAGTATTACCCCAGACTATGACTATAGAAGAATAATGGGCGCTATGGCTTCGCCTATACTTAGAGAAAAAATCATAGACAGAGGAAGAGATGCTTATGATGAAGTATCAGAAGATTTAAAAGATGCTAGAAATGCAGGAATATTTATATCAAACAGCGGAATATCAAGCTTAATCGGAGATAATATAAAAAATGCTTTGAATACATTATATGAAACAGGAAATACAGAAACAATATATGATGTACTTAAAGATGTAAAATTCTTATCAAACAATGATATGCCTATAGACAGAAATACATTTGAAAATATTTTTTATAAGATAATTCTAAAATATAAAAATACTGATATACAATTCAATGATAATGAAAAAGCATCATTTAAAGAATTAGGATATTGGCTTAATTTTAATATGGATAATATATAATAGTATTTATTATAAAAATAAAAGCTGATAACTTAATTGACAAAGTTATCAGCTTTTTTTATGCATATTATTTTTTAATTATTTGTATTTACTGCATTTACTTCATTAGTATTATTAGTATTCATTTCATTAGTGTTTCTCATTACTAAACTGCCATTGAGTAAACTTAATATAACTGTAAATGAATTATTGGTATTGCACTCTACGTTTATTCTTATAACTCTTCCGTTTTCAGAAGAATTTTTAGCAAGCTCTATTTTTCCGTCAGGCTCTTTTCCAAAATAATAATTTGTTGTGATATAATATCCTTCATTCTTCCATAGATAATTTGCATACTTAACACTATAGCTAAGCACATCATCAACATCATAAAAATTTAATATCTTTATATCGCCTTCTTCTATATCATCTATTTTAGGGTGTATTTTCAACCCTGTAACTTTATTAACTGATGATACAGCATCATTTCCTATCGTATAAAGTTCCTCATAAGGTTTTTCTTTAGAAAGAAATAAATATGTTATGATTGATGCTGCAACGATAGTTATTATAGTTGGTATTATTTTTTTCATATAAAGCCTTATTGTTCATTAAAATTTTCTATAACTTGATTCTTACAAATTATATTCGCTATTATTTTATTATCCTTTTTTAATTTTCTTAATCCCAAAATAACATAAATAAAAAATACAATAAAAGCAAATATAGGACCTAAATTATGCTCTATATTTGATAATTTAGATATGTACTCTCCAATGAAATACCCTGCTATAAGACACATCAAAGGTATTACATAAACAAAAAAGTTAGTACCCCTTTTTAGTTCTTCTACTTCTATAACAACACTGTCGCCTTTATTAGCATTAATTTTATTGAATGCTCTAAGAACAACAGGTTTACCAGAATTACATATAGTACAGCCGTCACAGCTTGCACTTCTTTGCAATTCAACTTTAGCCACATTATTATCATAAGTTTCTAATACTAAAGCAAATTCTCTTTTCATTATTACTCCCCTTTATATTATCGTAACTTTTTAAAGTTTTTGCAAAATAAAAATATCTCCCTGCTTTCATCTCTTGAACTTTTAGGTTTAAACACATTCACAGAATCAAAGTGTTCAGATAATTCTTTTTTAAAGTCCTGCAAATCTTTACCGTCAAAAACTTTTATAAAAAAATGTCCATTCTCTTTTAATACATCTTTAGCTAAATTAAATATAGATTTGCATAAAGCAATAGAACGAAAATGATTAGTTTCCCTGTCTGATGTAGTGTTCGGCATAGCATCGCTTACTACAACATCAAATAATGTATTATTAAATGTTGTAATATCCATATCCTTTATATCTCCCAATATAAATGTAAATCTTTGATGGGCAAATGAATTAGGCAGTATATCAACCCCTACAACAGAACCGCTTTTCAATATTTTATTAAGCATATACTGACTGAAAGACCCAGGAGAACAGCCTACATCAAGAACTGTATCTGATGCCTTTATAAATTTAAATTTATTTTGAGCTTCTTCCAGTTTGAATACGCTTCTAGCTTTATAGTTTTCTTCCTTTGCCTTTTTAAAATAAAAATCCTGTACCTTTTTCATTTAGCTATAAACTATCCCATAAACAATTTTTATATCATTTTGAATCAATTTTAAATAAAAATCAACTGTTAAAATATAACATTTAAAATAAAAACAGCAATAGAATGAATATCATCTATCGCTGTTTATATCTATAACCAAGTGAAAATATTGTACTTATAATATCCAATTAAGCTTTTCTTCTGTTCTAGTTACTCCTACAGGTAAATTTGTAAGATTAGATTTATCAAGCAAATTCTCAAGTCTCTTTATCCCTACAATATCAATTCTTGACATAGCAGCATATCTTATAGCATCAGGACTAACCATAGCACAAGTTATAAGTATAGTATTAGCTATATTAGCATTAACCGCATAATCATATAGATTTACAAGCTCATCATTAAATATAGGGCTATAAGAAGTTCTGAAATAAACTATCTTTTTAGGAGAATGAGGACTATTATTCTCTTTAGCAAAAACTATTAAATATTTTTTATCAGTTATTTTAGAAGAATATGGAATAAGTCCTATACTTGCCACAACTTTTAAAGCAGTATCAATAAATTCATCTCCTTCCAATTTAAAGAACTTTTTAATGTTTTCACTATATCTTGAATCTTTATAACTATTAAGTTTTTCATTAGCATCTTTATAATTAGGCTCTATTACTATTATACTTTCTAATATCTCCATAGATTTATTGATATTTCCTACTATATCATAACATTCAGAAAGGGTATAAAGTATAGCCAAATTTAATTCTCTGTCGTAACTATCATAACTTATAGCTTTTTCCAACGTTTTTATAGCAGACTCAATATTTTCTAATTTTAAATAACAAAGTCCCATTTCATATAATGATTTAACTGAATATTCTTTATCTTTATAAGAATTAGAATAATATCTTATAGCTGATTTATAATCTTCTCTTCCTCTATATGCCCTTCCCAAATTATAATTTAAAAGAGGATCATCTGGAAATTTTTTATATATATTATTCATATCGGATATGGCATCATTGAAATTGCCTATATTAACAAAACAGAAAGCTTTATATTTTAAAGCCTCTGAATTATTAGGCTGTATATCTAATGCCTCATCAAAGTATTTTATAGCAGTTTCATATTGTCTATTTTCATAATATATAACACCTATCTCCAAGGCAACAACTAGTTTATAATCATCTATCTTAAAAAGTGTAAGATATTGAGCTAATGCTTCTTCCTTTTTATCAATTTTGTTTAAAGCTCTAGCTAATGCCAAAATAGTTTCAGGATTCTTATAACCATCATCTATAGCATGTCTGTATTCTACTATTGCAAAGGAATACTCTTCCATATTAGCATAGCAATCGCCTATCATAGAATGTATTTCAGCCCTTTTCGTACCAGGCTTATCTTTGGCTAAAATATCTTTTAGCTTTAATAAGGCGACATCATTTTTTCCTTCACTAATAAGTTTGTTTACCTTATCAATATCAGACATTTTATCTGATGATTTGCCGAATAAAAACTTTTTTACTATGAGCAAAAGTGTAATGAATACACATACAAATACTATAATAGCAATATTATCCATATCTTATATCTACTCTATACTTTAAATTTATACTATATATAAATTCGGAATTATTATATATTATATTAAAAAATAATTCCAATTTTTATCGTAAAAAATTTATCTCTTTACCATTCTAGCAAATATTTTAAAAATTTCAGCAGCTAAAATAACGATAAATGAAATTCCTACAATTTTTAACCAAGTATTTGCACTTAAAGGTACAGTATTAAAGAATCCTCCAGCGTACTGAGTTGCTAATATCTGTAATATAAAAGTAACTCCCATACTTAAAAGTATTAATTTATTATTCAAAAAATATTTAAATATGCTGTCAAATCCCAATTCTCTGCTATTGAAAGAATTGAATATCTGGAACATTACAAACATAGCAAATAATACTGTAGATTTTTCTGCATCGGCAACATTTAGTATATTTAACTTACTTTGAAGCATAAATAATACTATCATCACAGTAGCAGAGAACACAATTTTGAATATCATCTTTTTAGTTACAATGCTTGCATTTCTTTTAGTAGGCATTCTTTTCATCAAATTATCTCTGATAGGCTCAAGTCCCAAAGCAATAGCAGGAGGTCCGTCCATAATAATATTTATCCATAATAACTGTATTGCAGAAAATGGGGATTTGAATCCTGTTAATGTAGAGATAAGAACCACTACAACAGAAGCCAAATTAACAGTAAGCTGAAATTGTATAAATCTCTGGAAGTTATCATATATTCCTCTGCCCCATTGAACAGCCTTTACTATAGTAGCAAATGAGTCATCAAGAAGAACTATATCGCTAGCCTCTTTAGATACTTCAGTACCCGTTATACCCATAGCAACTCCAACATCAGCATTTTTAATAGCAGGAGCATCATTAATACCATCGCCTGTAACAGCAACAACATTACCCATTTCTTTTATGGCATTAACAACACGCATTTTTACTGTAGGAGTACTTCTTGCTATAACTGATATTTTACTTAAATTCTGTTTTAATGTGTTATCGTCCATAGCATCAATGTCTTTTGCCTCAAGAACAATGCTGTTTTCATTAAGTATCTTTAACTCTCTTGCTATAGCAGCAGCAGTTACAATATTATCACCTGTAAGCATTTTTATATTTATTCCGGCACTTCTGCATTGATCAACAGCATCATAAACCTCTTTTCTAACAGGGTCTGATATAGCAACAAAGCCGTCATATATCATATTGCTTTCAAGTTTTTCTCTAATATTTTCTACACTATCATCAACTACTTTATGAGCAAATGCTATTACCCTTTTAGCTTCATTTTGGAATTGTTCTATAGCTTTTTCAATTCCTTTTTTCTCATCATCACTAATACTGCACATAGCCATTATTTTTTCAGGACTTCCTTTAGTAAATACTATAGTTTCATTTTCTATCTTAGCAACTGTCGTCATGTTTTTAGTATCTGATGAGAAAGGATATTCATATATAATTTTTGATTTCTCTCTTATCTCCTTATAATTAAATCCAGATTTGCTAGAAGCCACTAATAAAGCACATTCTGTAGGGTTGCCTAAAAACTTAGCAACACCGTCTTTATAATCAACATCAGCAGTGGAGTTAATGGCAAAGTTTTTTATAATTTTTTCATTCTTAATATTTTCAGGTTCTATATATTCACCATTGGCAAATAATTTATTTAATGTCATTTTATTTTCTGTAAGAGTACCAGTTTTATCTGAACAAATAACATTAACGCTTCCTATAGTTTCACAAGCCACCATCTTTTTTACTAAAGCATTTTGTCTAGCCATTTTTATAATATTAATAGATAAAGAAACAGCAACTATTGTTGGAAGTCCTTCTGGAACTGAAGCTACAATCAATACTATACTTGTAATGAATGCCTCTGAAATAGTATCAAAACTAGCATTTCCTGTTCTTATAAAATTAACCACCTGTACAATAAATACTATTACAGCAGCAGTTATTCCAAACATAGCTATTCTTTTACCTAACTGGGCAAGTTTTTCTTGTAAAGGTGTAGAAGTCTTTTTAGTCTTTGATAACTCTCTAGCTATTTTACCAAACTCTGTTGCATCCCCTACAGAAGTAACTATCATTTTACCATTACCTGTAGTAACAAATGATCCTGAATAAGCCATATTTATTCTTTCAGCTACAGGAGTTTTTGTATCAGATAATAATGCTTCTGCATCTTTTTCTACAGGTTCGCTTTCACCTGTTAAAGCTGATTCATCAATATTTAAAGATACACTTTCAAGAAGTCTTCCGTCAGCAGGAAGTTTATTTCCTGTTTCTATAAAAGCAATATCACCTACTAACAAATCTTTTTGATTAATTATTTCTATATTTCCATCTCTTATAACTTTTACTCTAATATCTTCATTGATACTATTTAATGCCTCAAACGCTTTGGCACTTTTACCTTCCATAACTATAGTAATTGTTATAGATAAACTTATAGCCAAAAATATGCCTAAACATTCTAAAAAGTCTGCATGTCCTCCATTAAAATATGCAACAGTATTTACACCTATTGCTATAATACCTGCAAATATAAGCATAAGTATCATAGGTTCTTTCAATGCTTCTAATATCTTTTGAAGCAATGTAGCACCTTTTTCTTTTGTAAAACTGTTGGCACCGTATTTTTCCAAACTTTTCTTTATGCCGTCTTCTGTTAAACCTACTTTAGGATCAACATTCAGGTTATTTAAAATATCATCTTTACTGCCTAAAAAACTGTCCATAAACTACCTCCATTTAATTAATTATTTTTATAAAAAGAAAAAATGCATAAAAAAAGACTCATGCATAAATAAATCATCAAAGATATTAAACTAATCCTTAAAGATTTATTTATACTTGAGTCTCATTAATTAAGGCTTGCCAAGCTCTACCATTTAAGAGCTGCGATGTTGACTTTGCCGCGTAAGATACGCCAATTACTCCCTCATGAGTATCTGATTATGTATGGAAGTTATTATAACAAATAAAAAAATAATGTCAATATATTGTAAAGAAAAAACATATTTTTTTAATATATTTACATTGCATAACTAATATAAAATATAAAAGTAGATAAACTAACAAATACACCTATTATAGTTCATAAAAAATAAATATTAAATATTGACTTTTAATATACTTATTATATCATTTTACATAGATTATAGTAAGGTAAATTATATTTATGATAATATTGCTATACATCAATAATATTTATCTTCTTAAAAGATTCGTAAAAATAATATTTAAATATCATATAAATTCATTTTATATTTTCAATAATTTTTGTTAGGAGAAAATTATGTATAAAAAAATTTTATTAACTATATTTATATCTTTATTGATATTAAATTGTTCGGCTACAATAACAAATCCAAATCCGGAAAAAGAAATTGATATTGGAGATGGAAGTTTTATAGATCCAACACCTAGACCAGGTCAAACTCCTGAAGAAGTTATAATAACCGATCAGGGACAAATATCAGAATTCATAAAAAATCATAATGGAGTTTATTATTCAAGATATGAAGATGACAGTCTTGGAGTTAGATATATAATAGATAGTGATTTAATATATAATGGATATGGCACAGAAGTTATATCAACAATGAAAACGTTAGTAGGAAATAAACTTCAAATATACATAGAAGGGAAAAAAACTACTGTTTCAGGATATGATATGAATGATGAAATGTATACCTTCAACTTCGGAAGCGACGGAAATATATATCTTTTTGCTAATGCAATATTCCACAAAGACACATATTCGGAACAAAAAGGATATACCAATTCAATTGGTGAACCTATACAAGAATTAATACCTTATTCAGGAAACTATTATTATTATGATTATGATGATACTAAAAAATATTATATACTTATAGATCAAAACGGACAAGTATATATAGATGAGAATTTAAAAATAAATTATTCAAAAGCAGAATTAAGTAATAGTGTATTAATAATAACATACAAACAAACAGGCGGTAAATCTACAAAAGAAGAATTACATTTTTATGATAAGGCTGGTGGTTCAGACTATAAATTAATATTTGGAAATACTTGGATTAATAATCAATTACAATATGAAACTTTAACAAAACACGATTTATTCAGTACATATAGCGGTATATATAAATCAGCAGATAATACTATAACTTTAACAATAACAACTACCGATGCAAAAATAAATACTGTTCCATATAGCTACACTCCTGTTCTAATAGGAAATACTTTGACTATATATCAATATTCTTCAAGGGAAGGAAATAAAGAACATAAATTTGTATTTAGTGATGATAAAACAAAAGCTGCTTATACTAAACCAGATGGAAGCAAAGTAGAATTAAA
>CASGDY010000024.1 GCA_949300355.1 uncultured Brachyspira sp. | reverse complement strand
GTATTATTTAGTACTAATTTTATACTTGCACTTTTTGGTTCTTTTTGCGGCGGGAAAAAGAACAACAAAAAATTGACAAACTTAAAAATTTTCAGTATAAACTAAAAATTTAAAAAAAGATTGTGTGGGTTACTAAAACAACAGTTTAAATTAAAAAGAAAAATAATACAGAAATAACATAAAAAAAATTTAAAAGATAAAGGGTGGGCAAATGTAATTAAAGTTTTAAACTTTTATTACATACCCCGCCCTTTATTCTTTATTACCATATTTTGATTTTTAATATTAATTATCTTTTATAACTTAATTAGAATTTCTAATACCCACCCAAGTTTTTATTAGATTTAAAATCTCTTTAACGCACGGTAAACAAAATTAACAATATAGTAAAATTTGAATTGCAAATAAATCTATATTTTTAATTTTGTTCTGCGTGCGGAAAATACATAATTTATAATAAAAAGTACGATGCCGCACGTATAATTAAAAATAAGCAATACCGGCACTACGAATACAAAATAATATAATTTAATTATAAAAAATATTAATATAACTGTGTGTTAAAACTTGTCATGCTTGAAATTTTATTATATCATGATAATAAAATTTTTTAGGAGAATAAAATGAAATCTTATAGAAAAGTTTTAGAAATAAATTACCCTAAAAGGAGAGGTTATATCAATATCACTCCTGAAGTTCAAAAATGCCTAAATGAAAGCGATATTAAAGAGGGACTTGTCTTATGCAATGCTATGAATATAACAGCAAGCGTATTTATTAATGATGATGAAAGCGGACTACATCAGGATTTTGAAGTATGGCTTGAAAAATTAGCACCTGAAAAGCCTCATAGTCAATATCATCATAACGGATATGAAGATAATGCCGATGCTCATATGAAAAGACAATTAATGGGAAGAGAAGTTGTTGTGGCTGTTACAGAAGGCAAACTTGATTTCGGAACTTGGGAGCAGATTTTCTACGGAGAATATGACGGAAAAAGAGTTAAAAGAGTATTGATAAAAATTATAGGAGAATGATATTAATTTTATGATAAAGCCAAAAAGATTAGAAAAAGGAAACACTATAGGAATAATCACTCCTTCAAGTGCATGCCCGAAAGATAAACTCGATGAAGGAATAGAATATTTAGAAAATAGAGGATACAAAGTAAAATTGTCAAAACATGTATTTGATAATTATAATGGATACGGCGGAACTGATGAAGCAAGAGCGGAAGATTTAAATAATTTTTTTAAAGACGATGAAGTTGATGCTATTATATGCTCAAGAGGCGGTTACGGAGCTGTTAGAATACTTGACAAATTGAATTATGATACTATAAAAAATAACCCTAAAATATTTGCAGGATACAGTGATATAACTTCTTTTCATTTGGCTTTTTATGAAAAAACAGAACTCATCACTTTCCATGCCCCAATGGTAAGCATAGATATGATAAAGGGAAAATCATTCGATGAGGCTTCATTGAATAATATGTTTGAGGTTTTAGAGAGCAAAGAAAAAATCATTTATAAAAATCCTGACGGCTCAGAGTTTGAAAGCATATCTTATGGAAATGACTCAAAAGCAGAAGGCATATTGATAGGCGGAAATTTTATTGTAATGATGTCTAGTTTCGGTACAGAATATTTTCCAAAATTGAATAAAGATTATATATTATATATAGAAGAAGTAGATGAAAAACCTTATAAGATTGATAGAATCATATCTACTTTGTTTAATTCAAAAGAAATAGGCAAATCCATAAAAGGAATAGTAGTAGGAGATTTTGAAAACTGCGATTTAGTTGAAGGAGAAAAAGAAACAGGTTTTAGAACTGCTAAAGAAACTATAATAGAAAGATTAAGCAATTTAAATATACCTGTACTCACAAATGTAAAATGCGGACATGGCAAAACTAAACTTACTATGGCTCATGGTGCTATGGTAAAGATTGATGCCAAAAATAAAAGTTTTGAAACATTAGAAAATGTGCTGATTTAAAAAGTTTAAACAATAAAAATAAAAAATTAAGAGAGTTATTATGAAATTGTTTTTTAGCGATTATGATATGACTATATATATTCATGAAAAAATCGATGATAGTGTTTTTGATGCTGTAAAAAAATGGAGAGAAGCTGGAAACATATTTACTATAGCAACCGGAAGAAATAAATTTTCTATATTTGAACATATTGAAAGACATGGATTAGAGTTTGATTATTTAATAGCAAATAACGGAGCTTTGGTATTTAATAACAAAAAAGAAGTAATATTTAGAGATACTATTGATGATGAAGTATCATATAAGGTTATAAGATTTTTGCATGAAAAGTTCGGCGGTACTGTAGAAATAGCAAACGATAATTATGTAATGTCTGTAAAGTCTAAAGATGGAAATGATTATCTTCCTTTCAGAGTAGATAAAAAAATAGACATAGAAGAAATAGAAACTGTAAAAGATATTATACAAATAAATAAAATTACTCCTAATGCTGAAACTACAGAAATTGTTGCAAACATAATCAATAATGAATTTGAAGAAGTAACAGCCTATGCTAATATTAGAACAATTGATATAGTAAAAAATACTGTTAATAAAGCTAATGGTGTTGATTTTGTGTATAAACTTCTTAAAAATAATAATCAGGCTATAGATAAAATATTGGTTGCAGGCGATTCTAACAATGATATAGAAATGATAAAAGAATATGATGGTTATGCTCAGATTAATGCTAATAAAAGAGTAAAATCTATAACAAATAAATATTTTAATTTTATTTCTTATATTATTTACAAAGAATTATAACTATTGATTTAAATACTATATTAGGGTATAATCATATATACCAATTATAAGGAGTATATATGTGAGGAATATTTTGTATAATCGGTCTGATTATAGCAGGTATAGTAAGTTTATTCGATAAATTAAAAGGCAATAAAGAATAAAAACATTTTAATATTAATTTGAATATTTTTCTAATAATTCATCTATTAATTTTATTTTATCTTTATTTTTTATATGGTAGAATTTACCTATTGTAGTAGGAAAATAATCTTCCTCTTTTAATTTATATATTTTCACTTTGGCAGCTATTACAAGATGGAATATAACAAATCCGGACAAAACTAGAGCTTAATTTATATATTTTCACTTTGGCAGCTATTACCCAATCTGAAACATTAACTCTATCAGTTTCATTTTTAGCAAATTTAATATTGAACTTATCAAGAGAATCTGAGTCAGTCAAAGCCTCAGCAATAGCAATTGCAGTTAAACCATCTGCTATCATTATTCTAGTACCTTTTAAAAATTTCTTTTCTTTTACTTTTTCTGCCCCTGCTTTCACTTCAGCAAATACAATATTATGCTTATAGAATATATCTAAAAGTTTAATATCTCCATGCTCCCCTCTTCTGCTTCCAAATTTCACATACTGCATATTATTCTCCTTAAAATTATTATATACCTAAACAACTATACTTTATCAAAAATAAAACTATAGTTTCTTTTTAATACACCAGTTCTTTTATTGGTATAAAAAAACCAAAACAACTGCATTTTTAACCTAAAATTAGGGTATTACACCATATTTGATAGATATTCTTAAAATATAAAGTTCTAGCAATTGCGTTTTCGCGAAACATTCCTGCGGCAGCAACTTTTTTGTGCGGCAAAAAGTTGATAATTCTACATAAAGTGTATTGATTGACAAACTTAAAAATTTTTAGTATAAACTAACAATCATTTATATTATTACAAACTAAAAATCTATCTTTCCCACTTAAATCTTTTTTTACTGATACATTTTTTATATCAAGAGAATTGCATATATTAATCAATGCATCTCCCTGATCATAGCCTATTTCAAAAAAGAAAGCTCCATTATCTTTTAAATATTTTTCTATTATACTTAAAAAACTCTTATAAAAATCAAGTCCATCTTCTCCTGAATATAATGCATTTTGAGGCTCGAACTCCAAATCTTTTTGAAGAGAATATTTATCTCTTAAAGGCACATAAGGAGCATTTGAAACTATTATATCAAATTTATTTTTAGGTGTAAAAGTTAAAGCATCTGCATTTATTATATTTATAATTTTTTCATTGCCTAATATATTTAAAGCATTTTTATTTATAACTTGAAAAGCTCCATTGCTAATTTCAATAGCTGTAATATCAATGTTTTTATTCTGCTCTAAAAATAATTTTTTTAATGCTATAGGTATATTTCCGCTCCCTGAACCAATATCGCATATTGAAATATTATCTTTATACTTTGTATAATCCAACACAAAATCAATAAGCTCTTCAGTTTCAGGTCTTGGTATAAGCACATTATTATCAACATAAAAATCGAATCCGTAAAACTCTTTTTTATTTATAATATAAGGCAAAGGTTCATAATTTAAGCGTCTATTTATAAAACTCTCTATTTTATTTATATCACTATCTGTAAGCTCTCTCAACCCCTCAGATATTAATTTTATCTTACTAATACATAAAGCATGCATTATAATAGTTTGTGCCTCAATATATGACACTTTATAATCATCATTGATTTTTTCTAATTGTTTAGCATAATTGATTATAGCCTGATTGATATTCATATTCAAATTAATTATTCAAAAAATCTTCTCTTTTAGGTGTGAAAGTATCTAATAATTTACCTTTCTTAATGCATTTGCATCCATGACTCATGTTCTTAGCAAAATGCAAACTATCTCCTGCTTTGCATAAATATTGTTCTCCATTAACTGTAAATTCAAACTCTCCATCTATAATATATGTTATTTGTTCATGCCCATTATGAGAATGAGTTTCAGCTACAGCCCCTTCATCAAATTCCATATAAACAGTCATTAAATTATCAGAATAAGCTAGTATTCTTCTTTTAAGTCCGTTTCCTAAATTCTGCAAATTAGTTTTATTAAAATCCTGATACATTATTATAACTCCTTTCATTTGTTATCAACAATAATAATTATATAATAATCTCAATAAAAAATATATATATAAATAAAAAGGCTAGACTTAATACAAAAGCCTAGCCTCAACATATAAAGGACATTAATTAATTTAATTTTGTTTAGCTTTTTTATTTTTTTCTATAATAATTTTTATTATAGGATATAGTATAGAAGCTATAGTCAATATTAATAATATCATACATATAGGAGATTTAACAAATATAGACATATCTCCGTCAGAAACTTTGTAAGCTCTTCTAAAGTACTGCTCCATACTGTTTCCTATTATAACAGCTAATACCATAGGACTGCTAGGAATTTTAGCTTTAGACATTAAGAAACCTATAAGTCCGAATATTATTAACACATAGAAATCATGAGTAGTATAGCTTATAGCATAAGTACCTATAAAAGTTAATCCCAATACTATAGGATACAATATTTTAGGAGGTATAGCTAATACTCTTACTAAAAGTCCTGCTAATGGAATATTAACTATTGCAAGTATTATGTTACCAATAAACATACTAGCAATAAGTCCCCATACAACAGCAGTTTGAGTAGTAAACAATGTAGGACCAGGCTGTAAACCTAACATAAGCAAAGCACCCATCATAACAGCAGTAGTACCAGAACCTGGAACTCCCAATGCCAACATAGGTATCATCGCACCAACAGAAGCGGCATTATTTGCTGCTTCAGGAGCTGCCACTCCTTCTATAGCACCATTACCAAATTCTTCAGGATGTTTAGATAATTGCTTTTCATTGTTATAACTCATCAAAGCAGCCATAGTACCGCCTGCTCCAGGCAAAGCTCCTATTATAAATCCAAAAGGCGAACTTCTTATAATAGGCCATATGCATCTTTTCCATTCTTCCATACTAATCCATATACGGCCGAATTTAGTCTGCATTTTTTTCTTGCCTTCTTCTATATTTTTGAAACTCTTTAATACCTCTCCTAAAGCATACATAGCTATTATGATGATAAGAAAATCTATTCCAGATTGAAGCTCTAATATTCCAAAAGTAAATCTATTAACACCAGACTGCGGATCTGTACCTATAGTAGCTACCATAAGTCCGAATACCATAGAAATAAATCCTTTTATAGCATTACCTTCAGTCATAGAAGCAGTTGCAGATAATGCAAATAAGAATAACATGAAATATTCAGCAGGTCCGAATTTCAAAGCGAAACGAGATACAGGTACAGCAACAAAAGCCATTATTACAGTAGCTGTTGTACCGCCTATAAAAGATGCGATAGCAGATATAGCTAAAGCTTGCTCAGCCCTTCCTTGAAGAGCCATAGGATATCCGTCAAAAGTAGCTGCAACAGCTGCACCGTCTCCAGGAGTATTTATAAGTATAGACGATCTTGATCCGCCGTACATAGCACCATAATAAACACCGCCCATAGTTATAAGTGCCGCAACAGGTCCCATAGTAAATGTAAGAGGAAGCAATATAGCAACTCCTGTAGCAGGTCCTAATCCAGGAAGCATTCCTATAACAGTACCTAAAACCCCTCCTATAGTTACCCATAATATATTTATAGGCTGTATAGCTACGCCAAAACCTTCCATTAATAATTTAAAACTTTCCATAAACAGTATTCTCCATTTTTATTATATTATACCTAATGGCGATCTAGGTAAGTATATACCCAAAAATACATTAAATATTAAAAAAGCTATAACACTAAATAATACAGCAGCTATAGTTGAAACTTTCCAAGCCTTAACACCTCCGAATATTAAAAGCTCAATTTCAAGAAATATTATTGTAGCAAATACATAGCCTATTATATTAAATAATACAGCATAAAGAATGGCATTAACTATTGTAACAGCTATTTTTTTACCATTATTTCCTACAGAAAACTGTACTGTTTCTTTTTTTTCTTTTTTTGAATTTTTTACGGTATCATCTATTAATAGAAGAACACCTAATATTATAAAAGCTATGCCAAGTATTGCAGGAAAAATCTTTGGTTCTGCTGCTCTTCCTATGCTGGCATCCGGCAATTGAAACGTCATAATTGTATAAGCTACACCAACTGCTATAGTAATTATTGATGACAATGCTGTTATTGTCATAACACCTCCTCATTTGTTTTTGAAAGCTCAATTAACAATATTATTAATTGAGCTTTATTAAATTTATTTATATAGTTTATTTTTTCAACATACCAATATCTTCTAATATTGTTTTATAATCTTGTTCAGACTGCTCTAATAATTTTACAAAATCTTCTGAATTAAGATAATATTGATCCCAGTAATAATTAGCACAAGCATCTTTCCATTCCTGAGTCTCAACCATTTTAGCTAAAGCATCTTTCCAGAAAGCAACTGCATAATCAGGCATTCCAGGAGCTCCGAATAAACCTCTCCAATTAACAAAAGTTTCATTTATTCCAGATTCAATACAAGTAGGTATTTCACCTTTTATTCCTGTACCAATTCTTCTGTCAGCAGTTTGTGCTAAAACTCTTAAATCACCGCTTTCAACTAACCCCATAACATCAGCTAAACTTGTAGAGAATAAGTCTATATGTCCGCCTAAAACCTGTGTAGCACCATCATCATCGAAAGCAATATAATCTATTTTGTCTAAATTTGGAACGCCTGCTGCTCTAGCCATAATTAAGAACTGTACATGGTCCATAGATCCGGCAGAAGATGTACCGCCTATTTTTACAGATTTAGGATCAGCTTTAAGAGCATTCATTACATCCATTATATTTTTATATGGAGAATCAGCTTTAACAACAAAAGCGGCATAATCAGCTATTAAATTTGCTAAAGGTGTAAGATCTCTAAAACTATATTCTGTTGTGCCATTTAAATTTAAGAAAATGATAGGAGGAGAATAAACAGTTATAGTTCTTGCATCACCTTTTTTAGTTTGCAAAGTACCAAGATGAACAGCACCGCCTGCACCAGGGGCATTTCTTACAGGCATAGGAACTTTTACTATTTTAGTGTCTTGAAGCACTTTTCCAATAGTTCTAATAGTTAAATCCCAACCGCCGCCTGCACCTGCTGGAGCTACAAAATCTAAATTACTGCTAGGATAATTAGAAGCTGAGTCAGCTCCTTTACATGAAGCCATTACTAATATAACGGCCATAACGAATAAACTTTTAAATAAAGTTTTCATATTAAACTCCTTAATATTTTTTTATTAAAAAAATTATTTCTTAATTTGATAAATTATATCTATTACGCTTCCATCTCTATACTCAATTACTCCAACTATATTATCGATATATTGAATTTTATCAGGAACTCCTGTAAGAGATATAACTTCTTCATATAAATCTCTAATATCTCTATGCTGTATATTATTTCTATCAAAAATATCTATCAAATCTTTTCTATTAGGATTAACAGATACACCTCTATCGGATACTAATATATCTACACTCTCACCAGGTGTTACTATATTTGTTACTTTATCAGTAATAATAGGCATTCTTTTTCTAATAGAAGGTACAGTCATTAATGTTACTTTAGCACCTGCTGCTGTATCAGGAGCACCGCCCAAAGCACCCATAATCAATCCATGAGAACCTGTTAAAGAATTAACATTGAAATTCAAATCTATCTCTGTAGCAGAAAGCATCATCATGTCTAATTTATGAGCAACACAGCTTCCATTATTAGGATTAGCATACATAGAAGATGACATTTCTATATAACCTTTTTCTTCACCTATAGCATTTGCAATAGAGCCGTCAAATGTTTGAATATCAAATAAACTTTCAAACAATCCCTCTTTAAATAAATTTAAAAGATAAGCATTTATTCCACCTGATACAAAAGAACCTTTTATATTGTTATCTATCATATATTCTCTTAAATATCGGCATACCGCTAAAGAAGCACCGCCTGAACCAGCTTGAAATGAGAATCCATTTTTTATAAGTCCGCATCCTATAAGAACTTCAGCTGCTTTTTCAGCTATAAGAAGTTCAGTAGGGTTTGTAGTGATTCTAGTAGCTCCTGTAGCTATCAAATTAGGGTCTCCTAAAGAATCAACAACTACAACGGAATCTACATATATTTCAGGTATAGATATTCTATGCAAAGGATATTTGACCAAATTATCGGTAATAGCAACTACATAATCAGCATATAAAGCATCTATCATAGGATATCCCATAGCACCAAAAGCACTTTTTCCTTCACTGCCGTTCATATTTCCTTCTTCATCGCATGCAGGTGCTCCTATAAAAGCCACATCTATTTTTACTTCGCCTGCTTCTATAGCTCTCGCCCTTCCTCCATGTGTTCTAAATATAACAGGCTTTTTTAATATATTATCTGTAGAAACTGCTTTTCCTATTTCGCCTCTTAATCCTGATGTTGCTATAGAAGTGATTACTCCGCTTTTTATATATTCTATTAATCCTTCATGAGCATTAGTAAATGATGAAGTACATATAGAAATATCTTTTATGCCCATCTTTGATATTTCTTCTACTACAAGCATTATTATTCCATCGCCGTTTCTTAAATGATGGTGAAATGATATAGTCATACCATCTTTTAAACCGCTTTTTTCTATGGCTTCTCTAATAGAAGAACATAATTTTTTATTATTAGGCTTATGATTCTTTATTCTCCTTGACTGTGTTTTCTGATTTTCTTTATTATAATAGTAAAAAGCACCCATAAACGGCTTTACTTTTCCATATCCTTCTATATATTCCGGTAATTCTATTCCTAATGAATTAGTTATTTTATTACCCATTTTTTACTCCTATTATGATAATATCATTTAATCATTCCAGCTGATCTTGCTAATGCCGCAATTTTTTCAGCTTTTTCTATTATAGGAATATCTATCATTTTTCCATTTAATGATATTACTCCGCCATTACTAATATCTGTTTTTCCAGCAGCTTCTAAAACTTCTAAAGAATATTCTATATCCTCTTTTTTCGGAAGATATGCTTTATGCAAATAAGGTATTTGTGCCGGATGTATACATGCTTTTCCTGTAAAACCTAAACTTCTTGCCCTTTCACATTGTATTTGAAAACCTTCCATATCATCTATTTTTGTATAAACACCATCAACACAGGCTACTCCGGCAGCATGGGCTTCCATTACTATCTTTCCTCTGGCATAAGCTAATTCTTCTTCCTCTTTTGTCCTTTCTATCCCCATACATCTTGTAAAATCTTCAGCACCTAATGAAATTCCTATTACCCTGTCGGAAGCTGTTGCTATATTATAAGCATTATGCACTCCTATAGGCGTTTCTAATGCCGCAGCTATTACAACTGTTCCTTTTTGTATTCCATTTTCAGATTCCACCTTTGTTAAAAATTCATCTACTTCTTTTATTTCCTCAGGAGTATCGCACATAGGAAGTCGTATATGTTTTAGTCCTGCCTGAACCAAATATTTTATATCATCGAATCCAAACGGAGTTTTTATAGAATTTACTCTGGCAAAAATAGGTATTGTACCGTAATTAATGCTTTTTAATGCTTCTATCAATAATTCTCTGGCATCTTCTTTTTCTTTTAAAGCGACAGCATCTTCTAAATCAAATATAATTGCATCCGGTTTATAAACAACAGCATTATATAATAATTTAGGGTTGCTGGCAGGGGCAAATAACCAAGATCTGCAATTAATAAAAGGATTATTTTTTTTATTATTCATTTTACTGCCTCCAAACTCTTTATAGCCCTTCTAATAGCCATTCTAGTTCTTGCTCTTATACAAAAATCTAAAGCACCATAATCGTCTACATCTATAACAACATTTTTTATATCTGTTTCATTAACAACTTCTTCAACTGCTTTTTTTATATGATTAAAAAACATATGCTTAACTGTAGAATTAATATTGATTACTATGCCTCCTGTATTTGTAATAGTAGCATTTATTACAGCATCATCAGATATTTTTTTAGTAGACATAAAAAATCCTTAAAACTAATTATACTAGTCGACTAATCATACTAGTATAATATATATTATATTCAAAAAAATCAGATTGTCAATTTTTTCAATTATTTAATTATAAAGAAATTTTTAAAAAAATAAATTTTTATTTTTTTATATAACAAAAGTAAAATTATAGTAAAATATTTAAAATTATAGGCTTAAATATTAAAAAAAATTTGTTTAACTTATGCATATAATGATTAATACAATGGAGTTTTATATGCATACAAAAATATATTCAGAAGCTCTTTATGGAATAGAAGGAATACCTATTGTAATAGAAGTTAATATATCAGAAGGACTGCCTAAATTCGATGTTGTAGGCTTACCTGATCAGGCAGTAAATGAGGCAAAAGAGAGAGTAATTGCTGCAATAAATAACAGTGATAGATTTTTTCCTCCAAAAAGAATAACTATAAACTTAGCACCGGCAGATTTGAAAAAAACAGGAAGCATGTACGATTTGCCATTTGCTTTGGGTATACTTTCATCAAGTGCTCAAGTATTTTTCTCTGACTTTATGGAAAAAACTATTATACTTGGGGAATTGGCATTGGACGGAAGTGTGAGAGAGGTAAAAGGAATATTCTCAATGCTTTTAAATGCTAAAGAATTGGGTATAACAAATGCCATAATACCATTTAATAATATGGAAGAAGCCAATATCATTGACGGACTTAATCTATATCCGGTAAAAACTTTAAAAGATGCCATAGATGCTATTGAAGGAAAAAAACCCCCTATTGTATCAGAAGGTAAATTCAATTTTAATAATGAAGAAAATGAAAATATAGACTTTTCAGATGTTAAAGGACAGGAATATGCTAAAAGAGCAGCAATGATAGCAGCAGCAGGAGGACATAACTTTATAATGATAGGAGCTCCCGGATGCGGTAAAACTTTAATAGCAAAAAGAATACCTACAATACTTCCTCCATTAACATTTGAAGAAGCTTTGGAAGTTACAAAAATATATTCTTCTTATGGGCTATTATCAAAAAATATGCCTATAGTAAAAAAACGTCCATTTAGAATACCTCATCATACTTCTTCCTATGTAAGTTTAGTAGGAGGCGGAAGAAATATAAAGGCAGGAGAAATTACTTTAGCACATAATGGAGTTTTATTTCTCGATGAGTTTGTAGAGTTTCAAAGCTCAGCACTTCAAACTTTAAGAGAACCAATGGAAGAAAAAACCATAACTATAAGCAGAGCGAATGGAAGTATTTCTTTTCCTGCTAACTTTACTTTGATTGCCGCTATGAATCCATGCCCTTGCGGATATTACGGAGATGAAAAACATACCTGCAGATGCTCTGATATAGCTAGAAAAAAATATATTGCTAAACTTTCAGGTCCTATACTTGACAGGATAGATATATCAATAGAGATACGTGCTGTTGAATATGCTAAAATGACTTCAAAAGCAGATGGAGAGAGTTCTGCCTCTATGCGTAAAACAGTTATTGAAGCCAGAAAAAAACAGGAAAAAAGATTCAAAGATAATGGACTTAAAATATTTTCAAACTCATCTATGGGTATAAAAGATACTGAAAAATTCTGCATATTAGATGATAAAGCTAAAAATCTGCTTAATATGGCTATGGAAAGATTTTCAATGAGTGCAAGAAGCTATAATAAAATATTGAAAGTATCAAGAACTATAGCTGACTTAGATGACAAAGATATTATAGGAGCGGAGCATGTAACAGAGGCTTTGCAGTACAGATTTAATTTAAATTAATTTTATAAATAGAAAGAGTTTAACTTAATTAAAAGCTAAACTCTTTCTTTATTCAAAATTATAAAATTAAAATCAAGCTTTGTTTAAATAATGAGTTACGCTCATAGCAGCAACTGCCCCTTCGCCAACAGCATTTGCAACCTGACGAACTGGTTTTAATATGGAATCTCCGCAGGCAAATACGCCAGGAATATTAGTTTCCATTGTAGACATATCTGTAACTATATGACCAGTATCTTTTAATTCTAATCCAGTATCTTTTAAGAAATGTGTTGAAGGCTCCTGACCTACGAATACAAATACGCCATCTACTGCCTGATCATGCATGGAACCATCTACAACATTTTTTATTTTTATGCTGTTAACTTTGCCGTCTCCGCAAATCTCATCTATTACAGAATCAAGTACATATTCTACTTTTCCAGTATCTGTTAAATGTTTTACATTTATAGGCT
Source organism: uncultured Brachyspira sp. (assembly GCA_949300355.1). Classification (GTDB taxonomy): domain Bacteria; phylum Spirochaetota; class Brachyspiria; order Brachyspirales; family Brachyspiraceae; genus Brachyspira. The sequence goes on along the minus strand of CASGDY010000024.1, from coordinate 7,764 downwards.
CAGCTCTGAACTCTTTTCTTCTATGAACTAAATATATTTTATTAACGAATCTTGTAAGGAAATAAGCCTCATCAAAAGCACTGTTTCCGCCTCCAACTACAGCAACAGTTTTATTTCTGTAGAAAGCTCCGTCACAAGTAGCACAGTATGAAACGCCTTTTCCAGAAAATGTGTCTTCTCCCTTAGTACCTAATTTTTTAGATGCTCCGCCCATAGCAAGTATTATTGTTTTTGTTTCATAAGTATTGCCGTCAGCAGTAACAACTTTTTTAACTTCATCTTTGATATTTTCTACTTTTATAACTTCATCATAAACTATTTCGTTTTTAGAAAACTTTTCAGCATGCTGCTGCATTCTAGCTACCAATTCAAAAGCACTCATCTCCTCGGGAAAACCTAAATAGTTCTCAACAGCATCAGTACTCATCATCTGACCGCCTATACCTTTCTTTTCTATCAAAATAGAATTTGTTAAAGCTCTTCCTAAATAAAGCATAGCAGAAAGCCCAGCAGGACCGCCGCCTATTATAACACTATCATATACTGACATATATAAACACTCCTTTTTTTATTAGTAATAATTATTATATAATAAACATTTTAATAGTCAAGTTAGATTGATCAAACATTAAAATATTTTAATTACTTAAAATGTTTTTTAACATATGCTATTATTTCGCTGGCATTTGCAATCTCTCTAGAAGAATTTCCTACTCTTATATAGAATTTTTCTTCTTTAGCACCCTGTTTATTTGTAATCTTAGTATATACAGGCTCTCTTCCCTTTCTTATATAAACAATACATATATCTTTACCATCATGAGTTACAAAATCAATCCTTATACCTTCAGCAGAAAAAGCATTACCATAATAAGTTTCTATAAGTGTTCTCAAATGAAGCTCAAAAAAATCTCTGTTAGGCTGTCTTAATGTAGAATAATCATGCTCAAGTCCTATTATTTCTCCATCATTAGTAATACCTATAAATAATCTTCCTCCTTCAGTATTGCTGAATGCTGCAATAGATTTCATAATAACTTCTTCTAAAGCCTTATTTATTTTTTCTGTATTACTGTCATATCTTAATGTGGATTTAAACTCTACATTAGTATTTTCTCCTTCTTCTATTATCTTAGTTATATTCATATGATTTCTTTTTAATTCTTCAATCATTCTAATATAATGTATAGCTAGCATTACTATTATTACTATAGTAACAATTATAAATACAACCAAGAATAATATTATAGGTATTTGTATTTTATTTATTAAATCTTTTTCAGGAATGATTATACCTATTTGTATATTATTATTAGCTACTGCAAAAGTACCTTTATATCCCCAATAATTATTATCTTTATATGAAACTTTTATCATATCCTCATTAGTTCCGTCAAATTCTTCTGTCATAATATCAGCTATAACATTATAATCTAAATTATCTCTTATAGCATTTGTATCAGAATATGATATAGGAAAAGTAATTTTACTATTTCCTGTTATAAGGTATGCATGCATATTATCAATATCTCTAAGCTCTACATCGCTGAAGTTTACATTAAATTGAGAAATATATTCAAAAGCAACATTCTCATTAGCTATATATATTAAATGTATATAGGGTTTTCCTTCTTTTATGTAAAAAGAATCGATGCTAAGCTGTTCAAATGGTACAGATGAGTATTGATTGCTGCTGCTGTTCGTTACAATATGCCCGACGACTTTATATCCGTTTCCCTCTTTAGTAATAGACATATAGTTATTACCAACCTGCATAGCTGCTTTTTCTATAAATGTATGCTTTGGGAAGAAATTAGTTATTAAAATTTTATAAGCTTCAGGAGCCTGATTAACTATATCGAATATAGGAGTCATCTGCATAGAAAAATAGTAGGTAGGATAAAATATTTTAGAATATTCCTCTACTATTGAAGTTTTAACATCTTGAAAAAGAGATTTAAAAATAAATTTTATAGGTATAGGGTTTCTAACTTGCATATAAACCAAAACGATTATAAATAAGAACAAAATAGAAATAACCACATCTCTCAATATTCTATTTCTTAGTTCAGATTTAGAAAAAAATCTGCCAGATATAATCTTCATACCATATCCATTAATACCTATTATTGTATATAATAATATAACATATATACAAATATTATCAACCTATTTTATTTACATAAATAATAGCAAATAATATATGTACAATATGTAAAACACCATATATTTTTAAACTATAAATTTAAAGAATTCAAAAATTCTAATTTTCTTTCACTCTGCTCATTATCTCCGCCCTCATGTCCATTAAAAGTATAAACATTAATAGACTTCTCGCCGGCATAATTATTATAAGCAGCAAAAACAGTAGAAGGAGGACATAAAATATCCATAAGCCCCACAGAAAATAAAGCCTTAACTTTAGACCTTTTAGCAAAGAAAGCCCCGTCAAAATATGATAAAGTTTCAAATGCTTTATTTTCATGCATTCTATTAGTTTTGCAAAATCTTGCTATTTCATTATAAGGCAAAGTATCTGTAATAGTACATGCCCTTTTATAATCGCATAAGAAAGGCACATCTATCATAGCAGCCTCAATTTTTTCTTTTTTAAGTGCTGAAAGTCCTAGAAGTGCAAGTGCTATGCCTCCGCCCTGACTAGTACCATTTACAGCAATTCTTTCTGTAAGAGGATGCTCCTTTGCAGCTTCAATAGATTTAACCGCATCTACAAAAACTCTTTTATAGAAATAGTCTTTTTTATCCAATATTCCCATGGTAAGAAAACCGTCAGCATGAGGAGTAGAACCTACAGGATCGGGAGTTGTTGCTCCGTTTCCGCCTTCTGCTCCTTGTCCTCTTACCTCCATAACAAATATGCTGTATCCTGCTGAAGGAAAAAGTAAATGGCTGTTAGGATAATCTCTTCCGCCGCCGTATCCCGGATAATGCATTATACAAGTTAATTTTTCATTATTTTCCCTTGCATATTTAGGTGCTATATACCAGCCGTTTATAATATGCTTTGAATATCCTTTAAATGATACATTCCATACATCAAATAATTTTAAATGAGTATCTATTAAAGTATATTCAGCCTCTGTTTTATGATTATTTTCATTTAAAGTATTAAGCCAAAATTCATCAAAATCTTTAGGCTCTTCGCCGCTTCCTTTATATTTATAAAGTTCTTCTAAACTTAAATCAAAAAAAGCCATATAAAACCTCTATAATAAAAAATCAAATTAAACATAATTCATTTATTATGCTCTATAGTATATATATATTTTTTGCAATTTAAAGTGTATATTTAAAAATTATCATTAGTTACTATAAATAATTCACCTTGAGGGGTTACAATATAGGCCTCTTTATACTTAAATGCCTCATTTGTAAAGAAATTAGTACCCATCAAAAATGCTGTTGTAGATAAAGCATCAGCCTCTTCAGCATTAGTATGAACTATAGTGGCAGATATACTGTTATAAGTAGGATACCCTATTTCAGCATCTATTATATGATGATAATTAGTGCCGTCCTGAGTAAAATACCTTTCATAATCACCGCTAGTTACTATAGTATAATTTGTAGATTCTAAAAGTCCCAAATATCCGTCAGCATCGTTTCTTGGATTTCTTATAGCTATTACCCAAGGCTTACCCTTGCTATTGACTCCATTAGCATAAGTATCTCCGCCGTAATCTATTAAATAATTTTTTATGCCGTACTCTGCAAATACATTCTTTAACTTCTCTATTATATAACCTTTACCATAGGAACCGAAATCAAATGTTAATGGCTTTGATAATTTTAGTATCTTTTTATTATCATCATTGGTAATTATACTTGCAGCAGAATAATCTATATTAGCCAAAGCATTATCTATATCCTGTTTTAAAGGTACAGTTTGATTTTCTTTTACCCCAAATCCCCATAATTCTATCAAAGGTCTTACACTTATATCAAAAGATGGATTTAATTTTGAATATTTCAATCCTGTAGTAAATATATGTGCCATTTCATCTGAAATTTCTATCTCGGTTTTTCCTGATAAACTTTCGCTATTTATTCTTCCTATTTCACTTGAAGTATTATACGGATTTACTATATTATCCATTCTGTTTATCTCATTTGTAATGCTGCTTATAAGCTTATCCATATTTTTATCAGAAGTTTCTGCTGTTATATTAAGTATAGTATCGCTTATTACTACTGTAGCTGTTACATATTTATCTTTTGATCTATAAAATGAAACAGCTATTATTAATGCAACCGCTATTATTGGTATGGAAAAATAAATCTTCTTTTTCATGCTCTAATCTCTCATCATTCAAGTTATACATATTTATTTATAAACCATTCATAAAAAATAATCGTAAAAGTAAATAATATTTACTATAACTAGATTTAACTTTATACAAAGAACATCAAAGTACAATATGTTTTACAAAATTATACATTTTACAATATTTTGTAAAAAAATTGTAAAACAAGCGTAAATTCTATTGACATAAACTGTTTTTCTGCTATACTTATAATTGTAAAGATAATTTACAGGAGATTATTGAAAAATACAATTAAATTAAGGAGTTTATTATGACAAAAAAATTATTTGCTTTATTAATATCTTTGACTATTCTTTCTACATCAAGTCTTTTTGCTGATTGGGTAGTACCAGCTTCATCATTACCTCAAAAAGCAAGAACTTTCATAAGAAGAGTTTATCCTAATGTACAGATATGGAAAGTTGAAAGAGACGGAGGTAAATTTGAAGTAAAATTGTCTAATGGAGCTTCTATAGATTTTACTCTTAATGGTAATTGGCTTAATATAGACGGAGAATATAACGGAGTACCTATGAGCGTTTTACCTCAAGCTGTAGCTAATACTGTTAGAAGAACTTATCCTCAAGCTAGAATGATAGATGTTGAAAAAGAATGGGGTAATTACAAAATAAAACTTAACAATATGATGGAATTATACGTAGCTGCTAATGGTCAGTTAATGGGTCAGCAATGGGACGATTAATAATAGATTAAGGTTTATGGAAATATTTTACGGCTTAAATGGTTTATGAAAAACTATTAAGAGATGCTTTTAATAAGCATCTCTTTTTTATTATATATACTTAAATATTATCAAAATGCTTTCGCCATAAGTTTTTATATCATATTCCATAATACCGGATATTATATTTTTTAATTCTTCATTTTCTAAAAATTTCTTATAATAATCTGCCCCAAACTCTGCAGCCAAAACTCCATTATCATTTAATATATTTCTTTTTATTATATTATTTATAACATCAAAATATATCTTTGAATGGTATGGCGGATCTAAATATATAACATCGAATTTATCATTAGTCTTTTTTACATAATCTTCAGCCGACACTCTTTTTATTTTATATATATTTTCATTATCATTGAATATAGCTTTAGCATTAGAAAATATAGTTTTTACAGCCTCTCTGTCTATTTCTATAAAAGCAGCAAATTTAGCATTTCTGCTTAGAGCCTCAAACCCCATAGCACCGCTTCCGGAACATAGATCCAAAAAAGTTTTATTTTCTATATCAATTATATTAAAAAAAGCCTCTTTAACCTTACCCTGTGTAGGTCTGAAATCTCTTTTAGGGGTTATTATTTTTCTTCCCTTCTTATTTCCGGATATTATATGCATAAATTAATTACTCTTTTACAATATTTTAAAACATTTATTTATAAAGAACCCTAATTTGTGCAAATGCAGAACTGACATTTAAATAAAGTATCTTGTCAGAATTGCCCATAACAAAATTAGTTTCCCCAAAACTCACACTGTCTCCTGTAGGAAGAGAAACAGATCCGAAAGCACTTGAAGCCTTTATATGAACCTGTACTTTATCGCTTATTAAAACAACTGTATCTGAAAAAATTGTATTAATATCTATAGTTCTGTTTCTCTCTATCTCTAAATCAGATAAATCTATGCTGTCTGTTTTAAAATATACATCGTATTTAGTTTTTTTATTTTTTGGTATGCTGTCTCTTAAGTAATGCATTCCGAATAATATGTAAACACCTAGAAATATTATTATCATACCTATAACCATTCTAAATATAGGAGTATATAATATAAAAGGCATATTAACATTAAAGCAGTATCTTATAAGTACATATATTCCTGTACCTATAAGAAATAGTCCCAAAAGTATTTTAGATGCATAGAATCCTCTGCCTATAACTATAGCACAGCCCCAAGCCATTATTAAAATAGCAACTATTATAGTGAATACCGGAGTATATGCAAGTGCTGGAATATAAATATGAAAAACATATTGCAGTAGAATATAAGCACCTATTAATATTACAATGCTACCTATAAAAAATCTGGAAAATATAAATTTCATAAATTAAAACCTAAAATAATTTTATTTATTGTTTATATAGTAACTAATATTAATAAAAAAACAAGAGTTTTATAAAAATATTTAATATTATGTTAATAGTCTTTTATAATATTAAATATATGTTATTATATACTTTCTGAGTTTTAATGATAAAGCATAAATACATATGATAGCAGCAGACATATTTTTTGATATTTTTATATTTCCTATAGAATTTATTATAGAAACTCTATTTTTTCTATTTAAGAATATATTTAATTTATCTTATAGTACAAGTATATTCTTATTAAGTTTATCAGTAAATTTTTTATCTCTTCCTCTATATAATGTAGCAGAAAAATGGCAGGAAAAAGAAAGAAATATTCAAAATAAAATGAAGCCTATGATAGATAATATAAAAGCTGTTTATAAAGGTGATCAGAGATATTTATTAATAAGAGCCTGTCATAGAATTAACGGATACAAAGTAATTTATGCTTTTAGAGGAGTTTTAGGGCTTTTAATACAAATACCTTTCTTTATAGCTGCTTATAATTTTATATACAGCCTATCCGATTTATCTCAGGGAAATTTATTTTTCATAAAAGATTTTTCAAAGCCTGATAATTTAATAAACGGTATTAATTTACTTCCATTTACTATGACTATATTCAGTATACTTGCAGGAATGGTTTACAGTAAAAAATTGACTATAAAAGAAAGTATGCCTCTATATATAACTTCATTAATATTTATAATCATATTATATAATTCACCTTCAGGATTATTATTTTATTGGAATATCAACTGTTTATTTTCTTTAATTAAAAATATCGTTTTGGAATACAAATTATATAAAGCATTAAATAAAGATAAAATATTAAAAATATGCAATGTATTCGTTATATTGGCTTTTATAGTATTGATTGTAATATCTTTTATAAATAAAACAGATATAAAAAATATTTTAACTATTTTTGCAGTGATAATATTAACATTGAACTTTGATTATATAGAAAAATTATTGATTAAGAATAATAATTTTATTAAATACAGATATAAACTGCTTATATTATCATGTTTGATTATAACAGTACTTTCAGGGCTTTTTATACCTACATCATTAATAAATAATTCAGTATCAGAATTCAATAATCATTTAAACCTAATAATAAATAATCTTTCAATGAGTATTGGAATATTTTTATTTTATCCTCTGTTTATATATAATATATTTTCTGATAAAACAAAAAATTATATATCATTAGCATTTATATTTTTATCTATAATATTCATAATAGATACATTCATTTTCGCCGGCAATTATCCTAATATGAACTCTGATTTTATATTTGACAGTTCAATTAAAATAATCAATAAAGATATAATAATAA
>CASGDY010000023.1 GCA_949300355.1 uncultured Brachyspira sp. | reverse complement strand
TATAGATATATCGAAAGTACCGCCGCCCAAGTCATAAACTGCGATTTTTTCATCTTTCTTTTTCTCCATACCATAAGCTAAAGCTGCAGCAGTAGGTTCATTTATGATTCTTAATACATTAAGTCCGGCAATACGGCCAGCATCTTTAGTAGATTGTCTTTGGCTGTCATTAAAGTATGCAGGTACTGTAATGATTGCATCTGTTACAGTTTCACCTAAATATTCTTCTGCTGTTTGTTTCATCTTTTGAAGTATTCTTGCACTTATTTCCTGAGGAGTGAAATTTCCTTCTAAAGTTTTAATTTTTACTTTTCCGCCGTCTTCTATAACTGTATAAGGCATTCTTGAACGTTCCTCTGTTACTTCAGCATAAGTGTTACCCATAAATCTTTTAATAGAGAAGATTGTATTTTCTGGGTTAGTTACCATTTGGTTTTTAGCAGGCTGGCCTACTAATACTTCGCCTTTATTTGTAAATGCTACTACAGAAGGAGTTGTTCTGTTTCCTTCAGCATTTGTTATTACTACAGGTTTACCGCCTTCCATTACCGATACACATGAATTTGTTGTTCCTAAATCTATTCCAATTATTTTACTCATAATAAATTTCTCCTTTTATTCAATATTACTAAATCTTTTAATATTAAAATTAATATTTATGTATTTTAAATTGTTTATATATTATTTGTTATTAGTCCTTCGTCAGAACACTAACAACATATTCAGTATGACCATTACCTAAATGTGAAGTAGTAAGGTCAACATTGATTACTTCTTTGTCTTTAATATGATTATTTATTGCATCACTTAAATCCTGAAGAACTCTGTTTATATGCTGTATGTTTTCTTTTTTGTCTGCTTTCGGCTCGTAATAAGCTCTAAAAAGTTGAATATGTGCCATAAAATCTCCTAATTAATTTATTTATTCTTTAGCAGCAGCCGGCTTTCCAACTACCACTTTAGCTGTTCTCAAAAGTTCATCATTCAATTTATAACCTTTAGCATAAACCTCAACAACCTTTTCCTTATCTATATCAGGAACTTCAATCATAGTTAATGCTTCATGTACATTAGGATCAAATTCCTCACCTAAAGACTCTATTTCAGTAACTCCATTATCATGCATAAAGTCTATAAATTGCTTATGTATTAATTCTATTCCTTTATAATACTCACTGCCTTGAACATTTGTGTCTTTCTCACCTGCTTTCAATGCTCTTTCAAAATTATCCATAAAAGTCAAAAGAGATAATAACAAACCTTTATTCGCTCTTTTTATGCTGTCAATCTTTTCTTTAGCAGTTCTTTTTCTTATATTTTCTGCCTCTGCCATAGCATACATATATTTGTTTTTCATATCAGCAGATTCATTTTCTAATTCTTCTATTCTTTTTTTCAAAGAAACTATTTCATCTTCCTCTGCATTATTTTCAGCATTCTCTTCTGATTGTCCATCATTTTCAACATTCTCTGCTTCTGTGTTTTCTTCCTCTTTATCTTCACCGTTTTCTTTTATTTCTTCTTCCATTTATTCTCCTTTTAATTAACTGTTATTTTATGACTTTTAATATTCTCAACTTTACACTACTAATATATGCAATAAATGTGCCAATAAATTAAATTTAACTAATATACATCATAAAAAACAAGTTAATACAATACATATAAAACATATTAATACTAAAAAACTAATAATAATATGCTAATATCTTATAATACACTATTTAGTATAATACAAAAAAATATTAAAATATATATGTAATTCTTAATTATAGGCAAATATGGAAATATATAATACTAAATGTATAATTTTTATACAGGAAAAATATTAAATTATGTATTATTTTTATACATATAAATATAATAAAACTATTATGATGACAATATTGAACAATTAAAATATGAATTTAGGTTAAAAAAGTATCACCCTGTATAAAAGACATCAGGGTGATAAGGAGGTTTATGAAAAATTGTATTAATTTAACAATACTACTAAATTATATATAAAATCATATAAAAGTCAATCGTTTTTTATATGTTATTTGAATAATTTTATGATATTCCGGCTATTATGTCATTAATTTCAGAGTATAAATGAGAACCTGTTTTTAATTCATCTTTAACTTTATCTCTGGCATGTATTACAGAGGCATGATCTCTGTTAAAATCAAGTCCTATTTCTGTAACCGATTTTTTAGAATATTCACATGCTAAATATATGGCAACATGCCTTGCTTTGGATATAAATTTTGTTCTATCTTTGCCTTCAAAAGACGATATCTCTACTCCATAATAATCTGCAACTATCTTTTTTATCTCTTTTATTGTGGCATTTTTTAATTTAGGCTTATTAGTGAAATAATCTTTAAATATATCAAGTTTTTCGCATTGTTCTATATCAGGAGTTATTTTCATTAAATCTCTTACTGAAAGATATGCTCTTATCGCCCCTTCAATCTTTCTAACATCTGTTGTAATGTTTTCAGCCATATATTTCATAACTTCTTCATCTATACTCGTATGCAAATCGAATACTTTTCTTTCTATTATAGCTAGTCTAGTTTCATATTGAGGAGGCTCTATTGAAAGAATAAGGCTCTTTTCAAATCTATTTTTTAATCTTGCTTCTATATTTCTTAACTCTTTAGGCGGCTTATCACTTACAAATACCATCTGTTTTGATGCATTATCCAAAGTCTGAAATATTTCAAATAACTCCTTGGATGTTTCCTGAGCACTTTCAAGAAGCTGTAAATCATCTAATAAAAGCATATCTAAAGATTTATATCTCTTCTTAAAAACTTCAGGTTTCTTATTCTGAAGTCCTGATACATATTCATCTCTGAAACCGCTTCCGTCTATATAAAGAACTTTAGCATTAGGATTGCTTTGCATATAACTATTGCCTATAGCCTGAAGTAAATGCGTCTTTCCTATGCCTACACTTCCATATATATAGAGAGGATTATATTCTTTACCTGGATTAGATGATACATATTTGGCCGCTTCAAATACATATCTATTATTATTTCCCTGTATAAAATTATCAAATCTAAATTGCTCATTTAAATTACTTTTATTATAGGCATTTTCTTTTTTTGATGATTCTAATGTATTTTTATCAGAATTGATTTCTTTATTATTGACAGATTCTTCAATTTCATCTACATGCAAATATTTATTAACAAGCTCGGCATCTACTTTAACATCTAAATCTATATTATGTCCTAGCCTATCCTCTAAAAAATCTTTTATTCTTCCTAAAAAATCTTTTTTTATATGTGCTGCTGTAAAATCTCCTGAACATACTATATCAGCTTTATTTTCATCATCAGCTACAATTATACTGCCTTTAAGCAGAGCAACCCCTGCAAACTCATCATCTTCACTTATAATATCTAAAAATTCATTCCAATAATTTTTTATCTCTTCCATCTTTCTATCTTTAAAATATATTCAACCATATTATAATCGGAATTTATATTTTTAAATTAAATATAGAAAATTACAGTATATATAATTACTAATTAGATGAAACCTTAAAAACTAATACTATAAGAAGCACCAATATAATTATAAATACGATAGTTAATATGAATGAAGCCAATTTTATACATTTAACTATCTTATATATAGATGTATTTTTATCAAAAACAGTATTTTGAATGCCATGCAAAGCTGATACTATTAAAAACATAGCATCTTCTCCCCAACCGGCAACAGGTATAACATCCGGAATAAAATCAATAGGCGAAACTGTATATATCAAAGCAAGTATAAATGGAATCCAAGAAAGTATAGAATTTAAAGATTTATTTTGATTAGGCTCATTATTATTGACTATTTCCGGCTCAAATACCTTTTCTTCATTATTATTATTTTCATTATTAGACATGTATTCTCCTAAACCATTTTACCATTGACTTGTTAATATTATAAAGCAGGAGAATGATATCCATTATAATTACCATTAGGATGACGCATACATTTTGCTGAAGTTAATTGTTTTATAGTTTTATATTTATTACCGCAGTATTTACATGTATATTCATCTTTTTCAGTGCCTTCATAAAGTTTATGCTTGCCTTTATAATTTCCTTCAGGATAACGCATACAATTTTGAGAAGTTAATAATTTCACAGAACTAAATTTATTACCGCAGTATTCGCAATAAAAATTTTCCTGAGCTTTAGGTCTTAAGCTTGCAGTAAAACAGAAGAATATTAAAGTTATTATATATAATGTTCTCATTTTTTATCACCTGAAATTAAATCTTTATATTTAGAGTCTTTGAATTCTATATAAGGTTTGGAACTAAGCATATGAATTGCTGTTATAAGAGAATAACTAACCCAAGCCTTTTTTTCTGTGGGTTTAGATGATGAAGATTCATTCTTTTTAAGAAGTTCATTTAAAGATTCTCCTATATCATCAATATGCTCTTCAAAAAAATCCTCGCATTCATCGCATGTATCCATAGTAGCCTGCCCTTGTATTTCCTCTACATTTTTTCCGCACCAAACACATTTTACAGACATTTATACACCTCTTATAATTTATTTTCGCCGTATATTATACAGATAATATTTAATTTGTAAAGATTGTAAGTATATAATTTTATATATTTTTATGCGAATTTATAGAAATTAATAAACATAATTCTACAGTTTCAAAGGATTTTTTGAAATGAAAATAAATATTTTTATAATTCATCATTTATTATGGTCATATGAACATGATCTTCCCATTTGCCGTTAATTTTTAAATATTTTTTGGCAAGTCCCTCATATTCAAAGCCAAGTCTTTTAGCTAATTCCAAAGAAGGTTTATTATGAGGCATTATATTTGCTTCTACTCTATGTAGTTTAAGTTCTTTAAATACTATTATTATGGCTGCTTTAAGTGCTTCTGTCATATAGCCTTTATGCTGTTCAAATTCATCTAATTTATAACCAACCGTAGTCGATAAAAAAACTCCCATAGTAATATTACTAAAATTAATCATTCCTATAATTCTTTTTTTATCCTCTATCTTGTAAATCCAAAATTTCAGCATTCTTTTTAGTTTAATTTCTTCAAGCTCTCTTTTTATTATATCTTTATGAGTATTAACCTTATAAAATACATCAGGTCTTTGCGGATCAAAATCTTTAAAAAAATCTTTATTTCTACTATAAAAATCAACTATTTCAGAAGCCATATTGACATTCGGCTGAACCAAAAAAAGCCTGTTTGTTTTATAAATTTTTTTGAGCATATAAGATTAACCCTACTTGATTATAATATTAGAATTAACTATATCAAAACCTTCATGTCTGAGTAAATACTCTTTTTTATCAAGTCCGCCTGCATAACCGGTTAACTTTTTATTTACTCCTACAACCCTATGACAAGGTATTATAATAGCTATTTTGTTTTTTCCCTCAGCTGTACCTACGGCCCTTGATATGCTTCCTTTTTTATCTGAAATATTTCTCGCTATATCAGAATAGGTAACAACTTTTCCAAAAGGTATTTTTGAAGTTTCTATCCAAACATCATATTGAAAATCTGTACCATATACAGCCAAAGGAATAGAAAATTTTTTTAAACTATTTGAAAAATAATTGTCTAATTCTTTTTTTGCCTTATTTATGATAGAAGGTTCTTCATATTCTGCTAATATCTTAATATTATTTAAATTAAACTCTAATGATGTAATATATTTAGAATCTTCATCTGTTTTTAGTATTAAATCTCCAATAGGGCTTTTATAAATATAGGCTTTATCAAAATTCTTTTTTTTATTAAGCCTAATAATCTTCACAATTTAACCTTTTTAAGATTGATAAGAGGACAGGAAGAGTATAACCCCTCAATAGATTCAGGATTAACTGCAGCTGCTGCATATCCAAGCACATTCACACTTACTAAATATTCAGCATCTATAGAAGCAACATATTCGGCAGTATCTCTTGCTGTAAAAAACACACAGTAATCAAGAGCAACACCGACAAAATCAAGCACCAAAGTTTCTTTATTTTCTCTAGCTGCATCTATAAACTCTTTATGCATATAAGAAAATCCGGAGTTTCCTTCATCGTCAGGATCAACTCCCTTTTGAACATATATATAATCTCTTTTTTTTCTAAGTCCATCAACTATAGCTGAACCATAAGTCCTTGCAACACAATGACGGGGCCATAAAGTAAGAATCTCTTCGTCTCCGGTATCCTGATCTATAACTTTTATTTTAGAAAAAGGTTCTTTTTCATGAGTTGAAGCAAAAGATATATGATTAGAAGGATGCCAATCCTGAGTTGCAATTATTGCATCATACTCTCCATTTTTTATAAGATCATTTATAACAGGTACTAATTTAGAAGCCCCTTTAACAGCCATAGGACCGCCTTCCATATAATCGTTTTGCATGTCTACTATTGTAAGTATCTTTATTTTACTCATAACCCAAGTCCGTATTTAGGAAATTTTATTAAGCCCTATACTCTCTTGTACAGGAATAAGAGCTTCTATAGTTTCTTTTATAAGTTCATCTATATTAATTCCCAACATTTCAGCACCTTTATTTATAACAGTTCTATCAACTTTGGCTGCAAATGCTTTATCTTTAAGTTTCTTTTTAACAGATTTTACTTCCATATTATCTAAACTCTTTGAAGGTCTCACTAAAGCACATGCAGTAACAAAACCTGAAAGTTCATCAACAGCATACAAAGTTTTTTCCATATTGCTTAAAGGCTCAATATCTGTACATAGTCCGTAACCATGACTTTGAATAGCTCTTATAAAACTGTCAGGAAGTCCTTCTGCCTCAAGTATTTCTCTCACTTTAATACAATGCTCATCAGGATATTTCTCATAATCCATATCATGCAAAAGTCCTACCATACCCCATTCGTCTTCATCTTCTCCATTTTTTCTTGCAAAATATCTCATAACTGCTTCTACTGATAATGCATGCTTAAATAATGAATGCTCATTACTATATTTTTTAAATAATTCCAGAGCCTTATCCCTTTCTATGCTAGCCATTTAAAAACCTCCAAATGTTGTAATAAGTATATATTATATTTGTCTATTTTTCAATATTTTATTCTTATATTTATATAATATTTTGATAACAAAAAAGTTATAATAAAAATAAATATAAAAACGATGATTATATTAGTATACATAATATTAATTTAATAACAAAATGGAAACAATTATGAAAAAAATTATAATAATAACATTATTCATAAATATTATTACTCTATACGCATTAACAGAAAATGAAAATAAAATGATTAATGCTGTAAAAACAGGTAATATTAGAACCATACAAACTCTATTATCGCAAAATGTAAATCCAAATATTAAAGATGAAAGAGGATATTCACTTATACATATAGCTGCTGAAAATAATCAGACAGTTTCTATAAATGTACTAAAAAACTCACCGTATACAGATTTGAATATACTTTTAGAAAATAATACTAAAATAACAAATAACAATCAATATATAGACGGCTCATACTATTCAGCTATGGACATTGCCACTATAAATAAAAATTTTGAAAGCGTGAAATTATTAATAGATTCCGGAGCTAATATTAATTTTCAAATGAAAGAAAAACCAAGAAGCGAGTTTTTAGCTTCAGAATATGCTAATCCGCAAATATTAGAACTTTATCTTAATAAAAATATATATTTGCTTATGAACAGCGAAGATGTTGTATCATTGATTAAATCAGCAAGCATTGGAAATAATGTAGAAAACATAAACTATTTAGTAAAAAATTTAGGAATAGATGTTGATACTAAAGATACAAATACTATGCTTCATTATGCTTTAGGACATGGTTCTGTAGAGGCTGCAGACGAACTTATAAAACTAGGTGCTGATATTGACAATACAAATGCAAATTTCAAAACATCATTACATTATATAATAGAAAATAATTCTGACAGATTAATTGAAAGTGTTAATTTGCTATTATCTAAAAAAGCAAACCCTAATATAAAAGATAAAAACGGAAATACTGCTTTGCATTTAGCTATAATAAATGCCCATAAATCAAAGAATAAATATATAGAAGTTATAAATGCTTTAATAAAAAATAATGCCAATGTAAACATATTAAATGATAAAAATCAATTAGCTTTAAATATAGCTGTAATTAATAATGATACAGAAATATCTAATATTTTAATAAATGCAAAATCTGAATTAAATAATATGTATAATGGATACGCTCCAATACATACAGCGGTAAAAAATAATAATATATCTATAGCTGATAATTTATTGATAAATGGTGCTGATGCTGATATAAAAGATAGTAAAGGATACACTCCATTAGCTATAGCCGTAGAAAATAATAATTTAGAGATGTGCAGAAAACTTATAAGAAATAATGCCGCAGTAGACAGCAAGGCAATAGATATAGCAAAGAAAATGAATAACAAAGAAATAAAAAGATTATTAGGACTTGAATATATAAATTAATATTATAAAAAATTAATTATCTTACAGCGCCATGTTTAATTAAAATCTCAGCCATTTTATAATTTTTATTTTCTTCTGCCATAGTTAATGCAGTTTTATTATAATTATTTCTTTTATTTACATCTGCCCCATTTTCTATTAATATTTCAACCAATTCTCTATAATCCAATATAGCAGCATACATCAAAGCACTATAACCATGAATATCCTGAATATTAACGTCCGTACCCAAAGCAATAAAAGTTTTAACCATATCAGCATTAGCCTTATTTAAAATATTATACATCAAAGCTGTTTTACCATCTAAATTTTGTGCATTCATATTTGCACCTGATTCAGCAAGCAATTTTATAATATTTACATCTCTGCTTGAAGCATACATCAAAGGTGTAGATTTATAATTATCTGTAAGATTAACATCAGCCTTGTACCATATAAGCATTTGTATCATATCAAAATCGCAGCTATTACATGCATATATTAAAGCAGTTTTTCCGCTGTCATTTTGCATATTAGGATTGGCATTGTTTTTTAGCAATAACTCTAATATATAAATATCTTTATTAAATACTGCATGCATCAAAGGAGTAACACCATATCTATCTTGAACATTAATATTAACATCTTTTTTATTAAGTATATTCCTAATTGACATAATATCAGATTTTTCAGCCGCCATAATTAAATCATTTTCTTTTTGAGTAAATGAATAAATAATATTACAGCATAGACTGATAAATATGATAATAAATACAGTTTTCATAATTTACAATTCTATTACTAAATAAAAATATATCAACTATTAAATTTAATAATAATACAAATAAAAAAAGTCTGACTATGCATAAACATAATCAGACCTCAAATTAAATAAAAAATATTAATGATTATTATCTTTTGGCTTGTTCATATTGTTTAGGGAATGGTACATCAATACCTAAAGTTCTAGCAGCTTGTAATGCCCAATATGGATTTCTTAATAATTCTCTTCCAATATATACAGCATCAGCAGCTCCATTTCTTACTATCATATTAGCCATTTTAGGATCAGTTATTAATCCTCCGCCAATGCAAGGAACTTTCATATATTGTTTTAATTCACGGCAGAATGGAATTTGATATCCTTCATAAGGAATGATTTTTCCGTCTGCAGTAACAGCACCTGTACTAACATTGATAGAATCAAATAAACCTTCTTCTTCCAATGGTTTTAACATATCAGCAAAATCTTTTACTGTGTTTCCGCCTTCTTTCCAATCATAAGAAGATATTCTTATTTGTATAGGATAATCTTTACCTACTGCTTCTTTACCTTTTCTTAAAATCTCTTCTAAAATTTTAGCTCTGTTCTTACCATATTCATCAGTTCTCTTATTTGATAATGGTGACAAGAATGTAGAAATTAAATAACCATGAGCGGCATGAACTTCTATCATATCAAAACCTGCTTTTTTAGCTCTTACAAATGCTTTAACGAATGCATCAACAACTTCATTGATATCATCTTTAGTCATTTCAACAGGAGTTCTGTATTTATCATTAAATGCTTCAGCTGTAGGAGCATAAATTTTATCAATTTTTACAGATTCGCATTTTCTTCCAGCATGGTTTATCTGTATTCCTGCAGCAGCTCCATTGCTTTTAATAGCATTTACTAATTTAGATAAACCGTCAATATATTTATCATCCCATATACCTAAATCTCCGTCTGTAATAGAACTTACATAAGGAAGTACTCCTGTAGCTTCAACTATAATTAAACCTGTTCCGCCTATAGCTCTTGTAGCATAATGCTGAATATACCAATCATTAACATATCCGTCCTCTGCAGAATACATACACATTGGAGGCATTACCACACGGTTTTTTATTTCAAGGCTTCCTATTTTCAAAGGTGTAAAAAGATTACTTTTTTCTGGTTTCATAAAATAACTCCTATATTAAAGTATTGAAGATTTTTATCATATAGTGCTACTTAGTATATAATAATTTCTATTATATTTCAATTTCACAATATAATCAATTTATAGTTATTTTATTAGAAATTAAATGTGACGAAAACAATATAATACATTTAACACATTATTTTTTTAGTAAATCTGAAGGTATTAAGCCAGCATTATTCTTTATATCTGTTTTTGCCCCGCTTTTTATAAGAAGCTCTATAGTTGAGGCATATCCTTTTTCATTAGCATAATGCAAAGGAGTATTTCCATCATTATCCTGAGCATTGATGCTTAAAAATGTATTTGATAAATAATATGATACAGCATTATCATTACCATAAATAGCAGCAAAATGTATAACTGTTCTTCCGCTTAAAGATTTTTCTCTAGTTAAGCTTGAATCCTTTGAAAGTAAAAAATGTATCATATCAGGTGAAGAAAATGCTGATGCATAAAATAAACTGCTGTAACCATTATAATCTTTTTTCCTCATATCAGCACCGCTTTCTATAAGAAAGTTTACAGCATTGGTATTGCCTTTAAATATTGCATACTCTAAAGGAGTTGTACCATTAAATAATACTTCCCCGCTGAAATTTTCACCTTTCACAGAATAAACATTTGTATAATTATTAAGAGGCATTTCTATATCTATAACATTACTATAGCTCAAAAGTGCCTTCATCGCTTCTAATTGATTATAATTAATAGCATAAAGTAAAGGAGTAAATCCATCTTCATTTCTAGAATTTATATCTATACCATCTGAAATAGCTTTTAAAATATCCTCAATATTGCCATTATATATCGCATCAAATAAAGGCTTGCTTGCTTCATATATATGAGAATAATCATCATCAGTGTCAGGCTCTACATAATCATCATTCTCATCATCAAGAGTTTTGTCATCGCTATACTCGTATATTAAATCGTCAGCAAAATTATTAACCTGCATCACTTTAACTTCATCAAGTATGTTATCATTATACTGCATATTATAATATGAATTAGTTAATACCGTGTTATTGTCTGTGTCATTCATATTATTTAAATTAGTATTTCCATATAAATTATTACTTGCTTTACTATTATTTAATTTTTCATTAGTATAAAAATTACTGTAAGAACCATTATTTATATTAATATCATTTGTCATAATGTTATTAGTTATAATATTATTTGTATCTATATTATTACTTATAATACTTTCTATACTCTCAACACCATCTCCGTATAATAAATCCGATGCAGTTTTTCCATCATAATTTTTTATAGTATAATCAGCACCTTTTAATAATAAAAATCTATATGTATTACTATTATGATTTTTTACTGCAAAATGCAAAGGAGTATTACCGTCAATATTTTGTGCATTTATATTAATAGGAGTTCTATTCATAAGTGCAGTCAAAGTATTAGTATTTCCTAAAGCTGCAGCATTATGTAAAGGAGTATCTCCATACATATCAACAACTCTATAGGCATTGCTTGAATAATTTAAAATTGTATCAATAGTTTCTGCAGTTCCATAGCTTGCCGCATACATTAAAGCATTATTTCCTAAACTGTCTTTTCTGCTTATATCCGCACCTAGTTTTAAAAGAGTATTTATAATATTAGTATTACCGTTAAATATAGCATACTGCAAAGGACTAGCATTTCCCAAATATACATTTCCTGTAAACTCTATTCCATTAGTTCTTTCATCAAAATACACTTCTTCTGATGGGATAAAAGTAGTTTCTATATTAATAATATTTGTATTATTCATTCTATACTTAAGAAGTTCATTAACCATATCATCTTTACCAAGATGTATAGCATAAGTAAGAGGAGTGTCATAGGATATAATCACAGAATTCATATTAAAATTAGAATACATCATTATATTTCTTAAAGCATTAGTATCTGATGTACGAATAATTTCTGCAATTAACATATTTTCATCATCAGTATTTGTAAGTAAATCATCATCATTGTTATCAGAGTTATCACCTAAATCAACAGCAGAACTTCCTCCGGATAAAATATATTCAGGCTTAACTCCATAATTATCACCTATATCTTTATTAGCACCAAGTTTAATAAGAAGATTATATGCCTCTCTTTTTTTATAGTAAGCAGCATAATATAAAGCAGTACATCCGTTTGAATCTCTGTCATTTATATTCATATTAACATTTTTCACTAAGAAATTTATATTTTCTAAATTGTTAAGAGAAGCAGCATAATGAAGTCCATTAATATTTCCATTAGATGTTTTATCATTAGCTAATGTTCTATCTTTGACAAGAAGCATTCTTATAATATTACCGTTTCCAAAGCTGCATGCATATAAGAATACAGGAGTTCCTTCATTATCTCTGGCTTTAACATCAGCATTTTTATCTATAAGCTGCTTAACTATTCTAGAATTATTTTTGAATATAGCAAACATTAAAGGAGTAGCTCCTCCTATATTAAAGCTATCGCCTTCATTTTTATTTATATATGGATAATCTGCAAAATCATCGGGAAGTTTAGCTTCAATATTAACATCGCTATATTCAAGCAATACTCTTACAGCTTTTTCATTATTACATTCAATAGCATACAAAAGCGGAGTTAATCCTTTTTCATTTGTAGCATTTAAATCCATTTTATATCTTAAGAGATTTTTTAATTGTGATTCATATTTATTTTCTTTTATGGCATTAAAAAATTCCTGCTCTTTTGAAGTTAGTGCGAATATATTAAAACTAATAGTAAAAAGTAATATAATTGATAAAAATCCGTTTCTAATCATAAAATAATTCCCTAGTAAACATAATTACAAAATTATATAATAATAATTAATTAATGCAATATAACAAAATTGATAATTTACTGTAAAACATCATCTGGCTTTAATCCATCATTATTGGCTATATTTTTGTCAGCACCCAATCTCAAAAGTAAGTTATAGGCTTCTTTTTTTTTGTTGGCAGCAGCATAGTATAAAGCAGTCCAACCATCATCATCTTGAGCATTAATATCTGCTTTTAAATTTCTCACTAAATACTTTATATTATCTAAATTATCATAAACAACAGCCATATGAAGAGGTGTAACGTTATTTTTGGTTTTACTGTTAATAAGATTTTTATTTTTTGAAAGAATACTTCTAAGCATAGAGCTATTTCCAAAAGCAGCTGCATATAAAAATGTAGACCAGCCTTCTTCATCTGTAGCATTTACATTTGCCCCCTTCTTTATAAGGTCATTAAAAATTCTAGTATTACCTTCGCTTTTAAATATAGCATAAATAAGAGGTGTTGCCTTTCCTATATAAACTGCATCCGTAGAGTCATCTCCTAAATGAGTAAAATAACCTTCTGGAAGTGTTGCTTCTAAATCAATATTTGAATTTCCCAAAAGAACACCTAATGATTTAACACTATTATATTTTACGGCTAAATGTAAAACACTTAATCCGTATCCGTCTTTAGCATTAATATTAGCACCTCTATTTATCAAAGCCCTAATACTCCTAGAATCATCTTTTTCTACAGCTTTAAATAATTCAATATCGATATCTCTTACTTCATTAACCTCATCTTCAATTTTTCTAGTAAGTACAGTTTCAGGAAGTACATTATTATTATCTGTAATATTGGTATCTGCACCAAGTATAATTAATAACTGATAAGCCTCCATACTTTTTGAATGTGCCGCATGATAAAGAGCAGTCCAGCCGTCTATATCTCTGGCATTAATATCTATATTAGAATTAGTGCATAAATACATTATAGTATCAAGATTATTATAATCGCAGGCTATATGTAAAGGCGTTACATTAAATTCTGTTTTAGTATCAAGAAGTGTACTGTCTTTTTCTGTTAGTAATGATATAGTATTTAAATCAGAAAAAGCAGCAGCATACATAATACTATTCCAAGTTTTGAAATCTCTAGCTTTTAAATTGGCGCCATTCTCTACTAAAATTTTGGTTATTTCTCTAGCATTTTTATATATGGAATAAAGTAAAGGAGTAGCACCTCCTAAATTGTTTGGATAGTCATCTGGAAGTTTTGCGTTAATATCTATATATTCATTGCTTATAATTGTTCTTACATAATCTGCATCACAATTGTCTATGGCTTCATATAAATTATTATATTTTATATCTAAATTATAATCGAATTCTACTTCATTAGTATAATTAATATTGTAATCTCTGTTTACAATTTCGTTAGTATGGTTAGTATATGCATTATCATTCATACCATCATTAGTAAATATATAATTCTCATTTTCTTGAGAAAAAATGAAAGCACTAAAATAAAACATTATAATAAAAATTTTTTTCATAAAAAATAACTCTCTATATCGAATAAATATTAACATATCATTATTGTGTACTAGCAGCACTATCTTGCAAATCAGTAATAGTACTGTTGAGATTATATTCTTGTTTAGGTAAACCAACACTAGGAAAGTCTGTAAGAGTAAATTCAATCCAAAACTCTTTATTCCAATAAACACCTTTTACTGAACCAGAAGTAATATCAGAAGGCAATGTAGAAGGCTTAACAGCAAAAGTAGCCTGAATCTGCCATCCATCCAATTCATGCCAAATACTGGCCTCTATTGATTTTAACTTGAATAAACTCTCAGTTCGCTTTTGAGCATCAGAGAAGTTAAATGAATTTATAATATCCCAGAAAGGATTTACCCAAGTTTGATTTTCTTTCTCAGCATAGGATTTTATATACCTGTAAGTATTTTCATTTGCACTAGTAGTAGATATTCTAAATTTCCACTGTTCTAAAACCTGAAGTTCTATACCAAATGTAAATGATGCTGTATTATATCTATAGTTAATAAAATCATGAGTAAAAGAAAAACCAAAATATAAATTAAAATCATTAACTATGCCGTCAAAAAAAGGCTTTTTATTATTTTTTATTAAAATCCAATCTGTAATTTTTCCTAAAGGTATCGGAAAGTGAAAATATGCATTTATTCTATTAGCTGTTAAATTCGTTCCTAATAAATTTCTAGTTACATCATATGAAATATAAGACTGATTATACAAAAGTCTTGCAGATGCCCCTACTTCAGTTGTAAGCATTTTGTTTGTAGAAAATTCAACTTGATAAGTTTTAGTTTCTACATTATAAGTAGGTATAAAATCATAACCTGTTGTTATAAAAGTTTCCATATTAAGATTCAAATCAGGTAAATAAAATAAACTATATCCTGTTCCACCCATAGAAAATCTAGTAGTGAAATTATGATTATTAAATTCTCCTAATTGAGAATTTCCATAATCATTATTAGCATACTTTTCCTTAAATCTATATCCTAAAGTATAAGTAGTATCCCATCTTATAGTAGGTTCAAAATATTTAGTAAAATTATAAGGAAGGATACTATACGGCAAAAACATAGAAAAATTCATTCCTGTTCCTATACCAAAATAAGTATTATCTTTATCATAAATCAAATCTTCAGCTGTAGGCGATATACTATTTTGATATGCATATTCCATATTAACACTAGGAACAAATCTTATAAAATCATTAGTAAAAGTTCTTGATACATCTCCGTATAAATTAAGATTATCTCTCTCAGCAAGTTTATCATTTAATTGATTATCAAGTATAGGATTATTGTAAAAAGCAATACCTTCTGATGTCTTATAATTAATAGTATGATTATAATTAGCTCTTAAATTATAATTAATATTTAAATTCGGAAAGTAATAAGAAGTTTCATCTCCGAATACTGAACCATAACTAGCTTCTATAGAAGGAAGAATAAGCTTATATGGTTTAGGCATATAATAATCGAAGTTAGTATTAACATCAACAGATATATTTCTAACAGCTTCTAAATCCCATTCTGCTCCGACTTTCAAATTTAAGCCGTAAATGTTATTATTAACATATACAGAATTTTCAATATAATTTTCAGGATAAGAATCTCCTATATCCTGTAAATTACCTGTAAGAGAAGTAAAAAATGTTAATATATCAAATTGACCTCTTTGATTATAAAAGTCAGATTTAAAATACAAGTCGCTATTTAAATTCAATTTACCTGTTATATAACTATTTATATTTTGACTGCTGTATAACTGAATTGTATGATCATATTGAAACTTGTATCTAGGCACAAACTTTCCACCTTCTCCCAATGCAAAATAGTTAACATACCTAGTACCATAGCCTATACTTGCAGTAATATAAGAGTCAAGTAAATAATACTGTCTTCCTAAAGCAAACATAGCATCAAGTGCTAAATCCTGGTACTGACTTGTATATCTTATCTCATCACCAAGCAAAAAACCCAATTTCTGATAAGCATCAAATCTTACCTTATGCTGAACACCATATAAATTAAATATTTTATAGTTCTGTATATAAACACCTTCTCTCAAAGATTCTCCGAAAGAAGATATAATACCTGTACCAAAATTATTTTGAATAAATAGAGGGAAATAAAATACAGGCTGTCTTCCTACTCTATAAATACTGTTAAAAACCATCATCTTTTTACTGTCCCAGAGATAAACTCTGCTGGCTAAAAAATCATGGGCTACAGGAGTAAGACGAGAGAAACTTACGCTGCTGTTTTCAGCAAAAAAATCCTGATCATTAAACTTTATAATACGGCCTTCAACTCTAAAGCTCATAAATTTTGTACCGCCGCCAAATAGAATACCTTTTTTATTTTCTCTATTCAGCATAAACCACTCACCTTTAAGAGTGGTATCAGCCGCCTCTACTGTTATATCTCCAGAAGCAAAAACTTCACCTGTTTTTAAACTATAAACTACTCTATCAGCTATTAATGTATTGTCATACATCTTCATGGTAACATTACCATACAATGATATAAGTTCCTCTTCTGCTTCTTCCACAGTATATCTTTCAGCAAAATCCGCTCCTATAAGCTCTACTTGAGCACCGCCTTTATTTATAGTGGTTCTTGCAATCTCTTTTACTTCTTCATTGCCTCTAATAACTTCTTGTTTTATATTTACTTGTCTCTCTATAATTCTTGCTCTTAAACTGCTTTCCGTATCATAAGGATAAATTTCTATATTATTAACTTTGGCATATTCTTGTAATACATAATACGGAGTAAAATTAACTAAATTAATGAACGATACAGGATTTCTTCTAGCGTCGAATCTATTTATCTGCATTATTGCACTTTCACCTACATTATTAGTAGGAATAGTATTATTAGTTGCAATAGTATTATTTACATTAGTATCCTGGGCATAAAGCAACACATTAAATATTAATGTAAATAATAACAAGATAAAGATTCGCATTGTATCCTCTAAAACTCAATCACTAATTTTAAGAAAATTTAATTTTAAAGAAATTGCGTTTACCTACTTTTAAAATACCCTCTTTTGAAATCAAAGCATTTATATCATTTATCTTTTCATTATCTAAAGTTACGCTTCCCTGAGAAACAAGTCTTTTCAAATTGGATTTACTTTCTGATGACATACAAATGGATAATACATTTAAAATATTATCATCTTTGTTAACAGTAACTTCTTCTATTTCATCAGGAAGTCCTTTAGAACTGAATATTCTTTTAAACTCTTCTTCAGCATTCAATGCTTCTGCGTCCCCATGATATATTTTTACTATTTCTTTTGCTAAAATACCTTTTATATTTCTAGGATTTTCTTCATTTTCCATAGCTTTAACATAATTCTTTATATCATCTATAGGTATATCTGTAAGAAGCTCCATATATTTAGAAATTAAACTGTCTGGTATACTCATAGCTTTTCCATACATATCTTTAGGGCTGTCATATATTCCTATATAGTTTCCTAAAGATTTACTCATCTTTTCAACACCGTCTAAACCTTCTAGTAAAGGAACAGTAATAACAGCCTGAGGAGATAAACCATACTCTTTCATTAAAGTTCTGCCTACAAGCAAATTAAATTTTTGGTCATTTCCTCCAAGCTCAACATCACATTCTAAAGAAACAGAATCATAACCCTGTGCTAATGGATATAAGAATTCCATTATGCTAATAGGCTGTCCGTTTTTATATCTTTTAGAAAAATCATCTCTCTCTATCATCTGAGCCACAGTATATCTTGAAGTAAGTCCAAGTACATCTGCAAAGCTCATTTTCTCAAGCCATTTAGAATTAAATTCAACTATTGTCTTTTCAGGGTCTAAAATCTTAAAAACCTGCTGCTTATAAGTTTCTGCATTCTTCAAAACATCTTCTAAAGTAAGTCTTGGTCTGGTTTTAGTTTTTCCTGATGGGTCTCCTATTCTTCCTGTAAAATCCCCTATCAAGAATATAACTTTATGTCCTAATAATTGAAAATGTCTCATTTTTCTTAAAAGTACAGTATGTCCCAAATGTATATCAGGTGCTGTAGGATCGAATCCTGCTTTAACTGTTAATTGCTTACCGCTTTTTAATTTTTCTTTTATTTCTTCTAAACCTATAACTTCACTGATTCCTCTTGTAATTAAATCTATAGATTCTTCAATACTGTATTTTTTATCTTCCATTTTAAATATCCCTTTAATAAAAAATTTTATAACAAAAATGTAATTATAGTAGAATATTAATCATAATGTAAATTTCAATTAAAGTCAAATAAAGAATTTTATTATGTTAAGTATATAATGTATATAATTATAGTTTATTACTATTTTATTATCATTTCTTTTGTGAAACTATTTAAATTTTTATGTCCGTCTTTAGTTACAAGTATTAAATCCTCTATTCTTACGCCTGTCTTTTTATCAGCACAATAAATACCCGGCTCTATTGAAAATATCATACCCTCTTTTAATAATGCATGATGAATAGAACTAACATCTCCATATTCATGAACATCCATACCTATACAATGTCCTGTTCTATGAGTAAAATATTCACCGTATCCATTTTCTGTAATATAAGAACGTGCTTCATTATCTATATCTGAAAATTTCAATCCTTCTTTTACTTTATCAATGGCTCTTTCATTAGCTATTTTTACTGTATTATATATTTTTTTAGCTTCATCGTTAGGCTCTCCGAAAAATATAGTTCTAGTCATATCTGAACAATATCCGTCATGCATACAGCCCATATCTATAACTAAACAGCCATTATCACCTATTACAGTATTGCCTGTAGAATAATGAGGATTAGCAGCATTCTCTGCAAAAGCTATTATAGGTGTAAATGAGAATCCTCCGTCTGCTCCGTTTCTTTTATATATAAGTTTTAATTCCTCTAAAGCATCAACCTCCTTCATACCTACCCTTACAAAATCAATAATATCTTTCATGCTTTTATCATTGATTTCTGAAGCTTTAATCATCTTTTTTATTTCTTCTTCGTCCTTTTGCATTCTTACATAATCTATGCATGAAGAAGCATTTATATATTTTTTTGCTATATCTAATTCCATCATCTCAAGTAAGAAATTGGAAGTCATAACCTTATCTATACCAATATTTTTATCTTTATGCACAAATTTAGATAATTTTTTCACCGCACTTTCTGTATCTGAATAATATAAAATATCTATATCTTTATTATTTAATGGGAAAAGCTGATTATTAATAAGATGAACTTCATTATCCTGATTGATATAAAGCCCTAAAAATCTTTCTCCTGAATGTATATTAATATTTGTAAGATAATATATAGACATTCTGTCTGTTATAACAAATTGATAAATATCTTTTTCTTTCATAGAGTTAACAACTCTGTTTAATCTATTAGTATTCATAAGAATAATTCCTTTTATAAAAATCAAAAAATTATTAGGCTATATTATATACTGTAATGTATTATTTGTATATAAACTATTTATTTTTTTCAGGCAAACTAAGCAAAGTTAAAGCAGTCAATGTTAATAATACACCTATAACAGAAAGTACAGTTGGTATTTCATGATAAAAGAATATTCCGAAAAACATTGCTGCTATAGGTTCGCCTGAAGCCAATATAGAAGCCTTTCCAGCATCCATATGTCCTAAAGCTATAGTAAAAAATGCATAAGGAAATACTGATGTACAAAGAGAATGAAAAAGCATAAAAACCAACATACCAGAACCATTTTCTACTACAACATTTGAAAGTGCTTTCCAATCGGTAAAAGGCAATGATATTATAGCTATACTTATTAATGCATATAAAGTAACAGTTAATGTATTATAGTTTTTTATTATAGCAAGTTTAGAAAATATACTGTAAAGTCCGTAGAAAAATGCTCCTAAAAAACCTATAAATATACCGAAATATGTCCAACGCATAGTTTCATTAGTTTCAAGTACTCCGCTTGCAAAGAAACAGCCGAGCAGTGCTAGTATCATACAAATAACTTTTTTTACAGTGATTTTCTCTTTAAAAAATATATTAGCAAATATCAAAACAAATATAGGAGATAAACTCAAAAGTACCGCAGATAAAGATAATGATAATTGCTTTACTGCCTCATTATAACAAATATTAAGCCCCAATATTCCAAGTATGCCAGCTGAAACAAATATCCATAAATCTTTTAATTTTATTTTTATTAAAGATCTGTCATATAAAAACACGCATATAAAAAATATTATGCTTGCTACAATAACTCTTGAAGAAACAACAGTAAAACTATTAATATTCAATTCCATAAGTCTTCTTATAAATATTCCGCCGCCTCCCCAAAATATACCGGATAATATAGGAAGAATAGGTATAAACTTTTTCATAATGAAATAAGACTCCATAAAATAATAATTAAAAATTTGAATCAGTATTATATATTAAAAATAATTTTTTTTAATAGTGAATTTCTAAATATTTTTTATATTAAACTGATTTTTTATTAATACCTGATGTTCTAAAGATGTATAACTTAGAAGCTCAAAAAATAATTTACTTGGAAAAACTGAATATTGAATATATCTATGATAAGGACGAACCAATTTATAATATTTTTTATCTAATAGTTTTGAACGTCCTAATGTTAATAAAAATACTCCTACATACTCTCCAATTAATTTTTCTTTATAATCATAATCATCTTTGAAATCATTTACTTTTATTAATGTTTCATCT
>CASGDY010000022.1 GCA_949300355.1 uncultured Brachyspira sp. | reverse complement strand
CATAAACGTATACATTCTGCTTTAAATTATTATACACCTGTGTTATACTTCAAGAAATTAAGGAATACTTAATGCAATATGTCTGGCTCCTGTGCAAATAATTTATAATAATTTGCTTGTATATAAGTAAAAAATAATGTATAATTAAGCAATTAAAATTTTTGAATAATAGGAGTGTTCTGATGAATAGTAGTATTATAGAAGCTTTGCAAATAATGCTTATAGGTATGGGCGTTGTTGTATTGTTTTTAATTATATTAGTTTTCGTTATGAAGTTTGTCGCTGGTATAGTAGCACAAGTAGATAAATTAATGCCTCCTCCTAAGGAAGAAACGTCTGCTGCTCCGCCAGTTATATCATCAAGTAATGATAAGATGGTAGCTATTGCTATTGCTTTAGCACATGTTCATAGCAGTAAATCTAAATGATTAAAATGTAATTTTTTATCAAGTTAATAAGGAGAAATAATAATGGCTAAAAAAGAAATAAAATTTATGCTAACAGCATTCAGAGACGGATTCCAGTCTGTTTATGGTGCTAGAGTATTATCTAAAGATTTTATGCCGGCTGTAGAAGCATTCGTTAAAGCCGGAGTTACATATTTTGAATCAGGCGGCGGTGCAACATTCCAAAGTGCATTTTTCTATAATAATGAAAATGCTTTTGATGTAATGGATACTTTCAGAAAAACAGTAGGTCCTGATGCAAACTTACAGACTTTAGCAAGAGGTGTTAATGTTGTAGGTTTGGAATCTCAGCCTAGAGAAATGATTAAACTTCATGCTGATTTATTCAAAAAGCATGGTATTACAACTATTAGAAACTTTGACGCTTTAAATGATGTTAATAACCTTATCTTCAGCGGTAAATGTATTAAAGAAGCAGGATTAAAACACCAAGTATGTGTTAGTATGATGGCTCTTCCTCCAGGATGTGAAGGTGCACATGATGCTGCTTTCTATGGTAAAGTATTAACTCAAATCAAAGATAAAGTAGATTTTGATTCTGTATGTTTCAAAGATGCTTCAGGTACTACAACTCCTCAAGTGGTTTATGATACTATTAAAGAGGCTAGAAAAATATTAGGTAAAGATGTACATATACAAATGCATAGCCATGAAACTGCAGGTATAGGTGCTGTTCAATACAGAGCTGCTTTAGATGCTGGTGCTGATTGTATAGACCTTTCAGCTGCTCCTGTATCAGGCGGTACTTGTCAAACAGACTTAATAGTTATGTGGCATGCTTTAAGAGGTACTGAATATACTCTTAATGTAGATATAGATAAAATCAGAGAAGCTGAAGAAGTATTCAAAGAATGTATGAAAGATTACTTCTTACCGCCTGAAAGCAGAACAGTAGAGCCAATGATTCCATTCGCTCCAATGCCTGGCGGTGCTTTAACTGCTAATACTCAAATGATGAGAGATATTAATGTAATGAACAGATTCCCAGAAGTTATAAAAGCTATGACTGAAGTTGTAAGAAAAGGAGGGTTTGGTACTTCTGTAACTCCAGTATCTCAATTCTATTTCCAACAAGCATTTAATAATGTAATGCAGGGCAATTGGAAAAAAATAGCTGACGGATACGGTAAAATGGTATTAGGCTATTTCGGTAAAACTCCTTCTACTCCAGACCCAGAAATCGTAAAAATAGCTAGCGAACAATTAGGTTTAGAGCCTACTACTGAACTTGCTATGGATATAGATGATAAAAACCCTAAAAAAGGCAGAAAAGCTGCTGAACAGGCTTTAAAAGATGCAGGTATAACAGATCTTTCTGATGAGAATGTATTCATTGCTGCTGCTTGTAAAGAAAAAGGTATTCAATTCCTTAAAGGCGAAGCTAAACTTGGTATTAGAAAGAATGCTGGCGGTGCTTCTGATGTTAAAGCTACAAGCAATGAAGTTACTGTTACAGTTGGCGGTTCTAGCTATGGTATAAAAATAGAAAATGGAAAAGCTATAGTTGATGGTGTAAGCTATGATTATAGTATTAAAGATGGTATAGCTGCTGGTGCTGCTCAAGCTGCTGCTCCTGCTTCTGGCGGTTCTGCTACTCCTGTTACTGCTGGTTTGCCTGGCACTGTATTAAAAATAGTATCTCCAGTAGGTACGCAAGTTCAGGACGGTTCTACAGTATTAATAGTGGAAGCTATGAAAATGGAAGTTGAAATAAAATCTTCTGCAAGCGGAGTAGTTAAAGAAGTAAAAGTTAAACCGGGTGATGCTGTAGTTGCAGGTCAGGAATTGGCTATAGTTGGCTAATAGATAGATGCTGATTTTAAGGAGATAAAAATAATGAGAAAAATATTTTTAGTATTTGCACTTATCTTTATGACAGCATCTGTTGTGTTGCCTCAAGAAAGTGATCAGGAACCTCTTAATATAAAAGATTCGCTTATTTCTTTGGTGAGAAATACTGCTTTCGGAGGTTTATTTCCTAGAAGCGAAAAAGAAATAGCAGATGCTCAGGTTAAAGCTGAAAAGAGTAAACAAGAAAAATATCAAACAAAATTAAATGATATTAAAGTAAAATCTGTTCCTATATGGCAGAATCTTATAATGATTTGTGTTGGTTTGCTTTTGGTTTATCTTGCTATAGCTAAAGGCTTTGAACCGCTTCTTCTTATCCCTATAGGTATGGGAGGAATTTTGGCTAATATTCCTATTGCCAATATTGCAGCTTTACCTGTAGTAGAGATTATGAATGGCATACCTGTTACTATAAGCAGCGGCGGTTTTTTAGGTCAGATATATACTTTTGGTATTGAATCAGGTTTATTCCCATTATTCATATTCATTGGTGTTGGTGCTATGACAGACTTCGGTCCGCTTATTGCTAACCCTAAAACTGCTTTATTAGGTGCTGCTGCTCAAATAGGTATATTCGGTACTTTATTAGGTGCTATGATAATATCTACATACATACCGGTAATTTCTTTCTCATTGAAAGATGCCGCTTCAATAGGTATTATTGGAGGTGCTGATGGTCCTACAGCTATATTTACAGCTTCAAGACTTTCACCTCATTTATTGGGTGCTATTGCTGTTGCTGCTTATTCATATATGGCTTTAGTACCTATAATACAGCCTCCTATCATGAAATGGCTTACTACTGAAAAAGAAAGAAAAATTGAAATGAAACAGTTACGCCCTGTAAGTAAAAGGGAAAAAATTATTTTTCCTCTTAGCGTTATAATACTTGTAGCTTTATTTTTACCTGATGCTGCTCCTCTTATTGGTGCTCTTATGTTTGGTAATTTGCTTAGAGAATCAGGTGTTACTGAAAGACTTTCAAAAACTGCTCAAAATGAATTAATAAATATTGTTACTATTATGTTAGGTTTATCAGTAGGAAGTAAATTAGCTGCTGATAAGTTCTTGCGTTTTGAAACTCTTGGTATATTGGTATTAGGTTTAGCAGCATTCTCTATGGGTACTGCAGGCGGAGTACTTCTTGCTAAATTTATGAACTTATTCAGCAAAGACAAAATCAATCCTCTTATCGGAGCTGCTGGCGTATCTGCTGTTCCTATGGCTGCCAGAGTTGCTAACAAAATAGGACAGGAGGCTAATCCTCATAACTTTTTACTTATGCATGCTATGGGACCAAATGTATCCGGTGTAATTGGTTCTGCAGTTGCTGCTGGAGTTCTTTTGGCTATACTTGGTTAATATTAAATTTTTATAAAAATTAAGGGTGTAAATCTCTAAAACGAGATTTGCACCTTTTTTATTTATTTTATATTGATTTTTTTTTAATATATATTATAATTTGCAAATATAATCTAAGGAATAATATGATGTCAGCAAACAGCAAACAGCAAACAGCAAACAGCAAACAGCAAACAGCAAACAGCAAACAGCAAACAGCAAAATTCTAAATTAATCAATAATAATAATTTCTCTCTTACTTTAACAAAAATTCGTTTTATTTTTTCATTGCATTTTTATTTATATAATATTTTTTTTATAGGTGCTGCATTATGAAAATAACCATAATAGTACCTTGTTATAATGAAGAGCTTGTTATAGAAATATTATATAAGAGATTGATTAATGTACTTTCTAATTATAATGATTATGAAATAATTTTTATAAATGATGGAAGTAATGATAATACAGAATATATAATAGATAAATATAGAAAAGAAAATAATAATATAAAACTTTTTTCTTTTTCAAGAAATTTCGGTCATCAGGCTGCTGTAAGTTGCGGTATTCTAAATTCTTCTGGTGATATAGCTATAATAATAGATGCTGATTTACAAGATCCTCCAGAACTTATACCTTCTATGATAGATGAATATATAAAATCAAAATCTAACGTTATATATGCCAAAAGAATTTCTAGAGAAGGTGAAAATTTTTTCAAAAAAATAACTGCCAATCTATTTTATAGATTAGTTAATTTATTATCAGATATTAAATTTCCTATAGATACAGGAGATTTTAGACTAATAGATAAGAATGTAATTGATGCCTATAAACAGTTTAAAGAAAATCCAAAATATATCAGAGGATTAATTAGCTGGATGGGATTTAAACAACAGCCATTTTTATATAATAGAAAACCTAGAGAAGCAGGTAAAACTAAATATACTTATAAAAAAATGTTTAATCTAGCTTTAATAGGTATAATATCATTTTCAACAAAACCTTTGAGAATATCTTTAATTTTAGGCATTTTATCTATACTTTGTGGTATTATATTATCTCTATATGTATTTATAAAATATTTCTTTTTTAATGCAGATATTATAAAAGGCTGGGCTTCTATAATGATAACTGTTATTTTTATGGGAGGAGTTCAGCTTTTAAGTTTATCCGTAATTTCTGAATATTTATCAAAAATATATGAACAAATAAAAAATAGACCTGAGTTTATTATAAAAAGTAATAGGGAGACAAATTATGAAAAATAATATTAAAAGATTTATAAATACAATAATAAGTAATAAAATTTTTTTAATTTCATTTGTTTTTATAATATTATCATATATATTAAGAACTATATTATTAATGTTCACTACTTTAATAGATGATGAAGCACATTATGCATTATGGACAAAACATTTACCATTTGGCTTTTTTGACCATGGTGCTGGTATAGCTTTTTTTATGAAGTCAAGTATGATTATATTTGGAAATACTGGATTTGGTGTAAGATTTGGCAGTATTATTATAAGTATATTAGTTTCTGTTTTATTATATTTATTTTTGAAAAAAGAAAAAGATGAAAATACTGCTATTATTTCTGTTATACTTTTTAATACTATCCCATTCTTTGCTGGGCTTTCTTTGATTGTTACCATAGATACCCCTATGTTTTATTTTTTATTATTAGCTATAATGGCTTATTATAAAGCAATTTATTCTAACAAAAATTATTTTTATTTGGCTGGTTTTTTATTTGGTTTTAGCTTACTTTCTAAAGAGGGTGCTATATTTGTAGGTGCTTCTATATCTTTTTTTACACTAATTTCAAAAAATAGAAAATCTATATTTTCATCTAAAGAATTTTATTTATCATTTATTGTTGCTGCTATAGTTTACAGCCCTTTTATTATATATAATTTTCAAACTGATTTTACATTTATAAAATATGCATTAGACAGACAGCTTCAAAAACCAGGAAGTATTAATAGAACTTTAGATTTTTGGGGAGCACAAATAGGATTATATAGTCCTTTATTTTTTATATTATTTTGTTATTTAATAGTAAAAGTGTCTATAGATTTTTTTAAGAAAAAAGAAATAGAAAATAATTTCTATTTTGCTCTCATATCACTATTACCATTCATTTATATACTGCAGAAATCTTTCAAAAATAAATTAGAAGCAAATTGGGCTTTATTTATATATGGAGGAGGGATATTTTTAGCATCATATTATATATCTAAAAATTGGAATAAAAAATATATTAGGAATTTATTTTTAGCTAATATATTATTTTGTAATATAGCAATATTAATAATAATATGTCAGTATTTTTTTGCAATCATACCAATAAAAGGTGATCCTACTGATAGATATTATAAATACAATGCTATAAGATATGATTTAAAAGACTATTATGATTCTTATATGGATAAAGATATAAGAATTTTTGGTTTAAATTATCAAATACCTTCAATGATTAATTTTTATATACATCCTGAAAAAGAGTCTGTATGTTTAAATTGGGGTACATATCATCCTACTGTATTTGATTTTTGGTATAATGATAAAGATTTTTTAGGAAACGATTTTTATCATATAACTACATCATCTGATACGAATTTTATTTCTAAATATTTTGATAATGTTGAATATATTACAAACTTTCAATCATACAGAAAAAAAATAAATGGTGAGATTATATATTTAGATAATTTTTATTTATTTTTATGCAAGAATTATCATGGTAAAGGTATAGACTATATTTATAAAAGTGAAAAAATACAATTTTAATATTTTATATCTGCTCATTATATTATTTTTCTAATAAAATGAGCAGATTTTTTATTTTATTAGAAATCTGTACAGAAACCTTTGTATTTCTCTATATATCCAACAGGGTTATATGACATTTTCGCTTTTCTAAGTCCTAAATCTCCAACGTCCTGCTCTCTATTAACAAATTTAAATCTTTCATAATCACTTACATAATTTTTCAAATTTTCTAAGAACATTCTGTTTATAGCTTGATATGTTCCTTTGTAATTCCTATCTCCTCTTTCTGAATGCACTACTATAGTATCTCTCATACTTAAATCAGCTATTGTGTACGCAACTATTTTATTATCTATATAAATAGCACCGCCTATTATATTGTTTATTATATCCCAATTACCAAGCAAAGTTTTTATCATTATGGTATCTGCTTCGGCTCTTACTTCATGAGTTAATAGTTTAGTGCTGTCAAAAGTTTCGCATTCTTCTGCATTATTTTCATTTAAAGCCGCATTGTTTTTTTTCTCTTCTTCTTCCCATTTAGCCTCGAAATCAAGTATATCATTTATTATAGTTTTATTATCTATTGGAACATATTTGAATTCATTTTTAAGAAATTGATTATATAAATTTTTCTTATTATGAAATTTTTTACCGGGTAATGTTACTAATTCATTAAAATCATATAAGTATTCCCATTCATCTCTAGTTTCTTTTACTTTTATTTTAGTTGTTTTCTCCCAAAATAAAGCAAGTTCTTTAGGTATTCTTATTATAGTTTCGCCTGAAATTTCACAAGGGCTAAAATCAGTGCAGAAGTTAGTGTTAAACCAATCGCCGACTGGTGCCCAATATATAGTATATGGTGATTTCTGTCTTATCCAAACTAGCTTTTCAGTAAATGCCCATTCAAGCATATATATATCTTTTAATCCAAGCAAATTCATAAATGTATAATCAGCAGATTGCTCCGGAGTCATAGAAAAATATTTATGATAAAGTTCCTGTTTTTCTAATGAAATAGGTTCAAAATTAATCATGTATTAAAAATCCTTATTTTTTAAATTTATTGACTATAAATTATATATTAAAATGAATTAATGTAAATGATTTAAATTATAGCTTTTCCCATTTCAAATGCTTTATTTAAAAATTCATCTTTTCCTTTTATATCTCCTATATTAAATACTCCTCCAGCAATTAAATAACCTAAATCTTTCCAGCCCAAGTAATTCAATAAAGATTGATAATATTCTATAACTGGTTTAGAATTGTTATCATCATTTCCTTCTGCTGCCATGAGCATAAAACATTCTTTATATGGTGTTTTATAATTAGGGTCTATTTCAGTAACAGCGAATATTCTATCTATAAATATTTTTAATTGAGCAGAGAAAGACCAATAATACATAG
Source organism: uncultured Brachyspira sp. (assembly GCA_949300355.1). Taxonomy (GTDB): domain Bacteria; phylum Spirochaetota; class Brachyspiria; order Brachyspirales; family Brachyspiraceae; genus Brachyspira. Next base: position 13,678 of record CASGDY010000022.1, on the reverse strand, counting down.
GTGAAGCTAGTACTAATATATCAGCTTCTTTATAATGCGGATATATTTTATCCATATCATCTTTTTGGCTGCATGGACTATCAGGATTTTTACCTCCTTTTAAACAGCCTTTACAGCAATGTATATTCATTCTGTCCAAATCGAATTTTATTATATCATTTCCATTTAGTTTGGCTCCTTTAGTAAATTCTTCTATCAATGCAGAAGTATTACCATTTAATCTAGGGCTTCCATTTAAAATTAATATTTTTTTCATTTTTTTACTCCTATATAGTAAATTATTATTGATATTATTATTTTAGTATTATATAGTATAATTATCAAGTACTAACAAAAATGTTATATACTAACTAAAAGTAAAGTGTAAAATAATCATAAAGGATAATATATGAAAAAAGATAATAGCAAATTGAAAGAAAAATATATGGAAGATACAGGTTTTGCTTATACTATGTCATTGATATCAGGTAAATATAAAATGATAATATTATATATATTGTCAGAATTAAATGTAGTGAGATATAATGAATTAAAGAGAATAATATCTAATATATCTCATAAAACATTGAGTTTAACTTTAAAAGAATTAGAAAAAGATGATTTAGTTGCTAGGAAAGAATATCCGCAAATACCTCCAAAAGTAGAGTATAGCCTATCTAAAAGAGGAAAGTCATTAATACCAATATTAGATGCTATATGTGTGTGGGGCGAGAAGAACAGAAAATAGTAATTTTTTATTGTTGCTAGCGATAAACTCGCTAAAAAATAGCTGACAACTTCCTTTGTCAGTTATCAGCTGCTCGTTTATCGCTCTAAAAAATTAATAGCATAATTAATATATAAAAGCTAGTTGTAGCCACCAAGTAGGTTATTGTAGGTGACACCTGCTGCGAGGTGGACTTTGTTGACGAGCATAACAATAATAAAAAATTATTGTTTATGTTTGTTTATGAAACTTCTTACTCTTCTGAAAAAGTCATTCTTACCATTTTCATCTATAAGTACATATTTAAGCATAAATCTCAAATATGGATGATATACATACATAGTTTCTTTTATTGTAAGTCTAGTTCTTCCATTTTCTGTATCTTCTAATATATATGTCCATAAAGCCGTAAATTCATTTTCTGTTTTTACCATAGATATTTCGCTGTTCTCTATTCTTCTTACTTCTATTAATTCCTGATATGTTCTTCTATTAGAATATGTCTGCATTATTTTTATTTTATCATTATCTAGTTTTTCAGTTCGAACTATTGATATATATTTTAACCAAGCAGGGTAGTTTTCGTAATCTATAAGCAAATTATATAATTCATTTCTTTTAATATTAAATACTTGAGTTTTTTCTTTTGAGAAAGCCGGAGGTATTTTCTTTCCTATAAAGGTTGGCAGAAATATCATAATAGCCATTAAGATTAATGGCAGTATTATAAATATTGGTACTAAGTAAATTAACATTTATTCGCCTCTTTTAGTTAAAGTATAAAATTTTGAATGATAATATTTATCAAAAAAGTTTTTTATTATTATAAGTATAATTCCGCAGAATGGAACAGCAAATAATACTCCAAAGAAACCAAAAAGTACTCCTCCTATAATAGTACTGAACATTACAGCTATAGGGTGTATCTTTACTGATTTTCCTAATATTTTAGGAGCCATTATTCCTGAATCTATTATTTGTATTATACCGTATATTATACACATTTTTAAAGCACCATGCCACCATACAGGTTCTGTAATTATACCTATAAATAATGCTGATATAAATGCTGCAAATGGTCCTATAAATGGTATATAATTTAAAAGTCCTCTAAGTAAAGCTAATATAAATGCATATTTAGTATTTGTTACGGATAGCATTATATAACATATTATAAAAAATGATACAGCTAATATAGTCATTCCTACTACATAACTATTTATTATGTAATTAGAGTTTTTTATTATATTACTTACATAGTTTTGCCATCTCATAGGAATTATTTTTATTATTCGTTCTTTAATATTTCTAAAATCCATCATTAAATAAAAAGTAACAAATGGAAGTATTACAAAATATGAAAATATTATACTGAATATTTTTGTTATACTGTTAATATTTTGAAATCTAAAATCTATAATTTTTTTATACATTAATGTTATAACACCGCTATTTCCAAATAAAAAATCATTTATAGCTTTAGAATCTATTTCTAAATTTATATCAAAACTTTTTCCTATAGTTCTATTTAATTTTTCGGATAATGTTATAAGCATATCTGATATGGAGTTGTATATTTTATCGACATATTGCGGTAAAGTTTTGAATATTACTTCAATTTGTTCTATAGTTCTAGGAAGTATAAAGATAACGAATATTATAGCTAATATCAGTAATGGTATATATATTAATAATACTCCTGCTATTCTAGGTATTTTTTTCTGCATTTTTGTTATTAAAGGATCAAACATATAAGCAATGAATATACCCCAAATAAATGGAGCCACTAAATATCCAGCCTCTTTAATAACCCATAATGTAAATAGTGCTAATATTAATACTATTGAGGTTTTAGCCCAAATATATTTCCAAAATGGTATTAGAGCTGCTATTAGTATAAGAAATAATATAATAGGGTTTATTATTTCCCTAATCAAATAACAAAAATAAAAAAAAGCAGTGAATACTATAGAGATTAATAGTATTTCTCCTCCAATAATCAAAATTTTATTATGTATTAAAGAATTATTATCTTTAGAAGAAAAATTATTTTTATCATTCATATTTCTATATTATAATATAAATGCTTTTTTTACAATATATTTTATAAAGTTTTATAAAAAATTAAAAAAAATGCTTGCTATTTTTTTTTAATATGCTATAATCTAATACATATCATTGATGAATAATTTCAAGGGCCTGTAGCTCAGATGGCTAGAGCGTTCGACTGATAATCGAAAGGTCGGTGGTTCAATTCCTCCCAGGCCCACACGCTCAGGTTCTTTTATTTATATAAACGGGGGTTTAGCTCAGTTTGGGAGAGCGACTGCCTTGCACGCAGTAGGTCGTGGGTTCGATCCCCATAACCTCCACATTTTTATAAAACTATTCTTAAATAATTATTTGAGAATAGTTTTTATTTTTTAACTATAGTTAATTTTTCTCCGATAATAAAAGAGGAGGATATTCATAATGAAAAATATTATACTAATACCATTAATGATTATTGCTGTGACTTTTATATCATTCAATAAACTTTATCCGTTAAATCAAGATGAAGAAACATTTTTAGATGCTGCAATATTTGGGGATGAAGATGTTATAGAAAAAATTATTGCTAAAAATATTAATGTTAATATACAAGATGATGTAGGAAATACTGCTCTTATATTAGCATGTATGGAAGGACATGTTAAAGTTGTAGAGTTGTTAATAAAAGCAAATGCTGATAAATCTATAGTAAATAAACATGGAAATGATGCTTTATATTATGCTAAGATGAACAATTATAATAATATAGTAAAACTCTTAGAATGATATTATATTAAAAAATTAATTCTTCATTTTCTTCTTTTAATATATAGTTTGTTATAATTACAATTTCATCTTTATTATCAAGAAGGCATTCGGAACCAGGATTTAAAATAATATCATTGTATCTCTTAATACCTATTAAGATTATTTTTTTATTTAATAGAGTAAAGTACACATATTTAAAAGTTTTTGATTCGTTGAAATAATCAGAATACGGCAATATTATAATATCTTTTCCATTTCTGCTTAGAAGCCCGTAAAAAATATATAATACATTTGGGCTTATAGAAGCTTGGGCCATAAGCATACCTATGAGTTTACCGCTTACTATAAAGTCTCTTATATCATCTGAATATATTAAATTTCTCTTTTGTATCGAGTTTAATAACGATAATATTGCTATATTTAATTGTTCTTTTTTTATTATTTCTCTTATGATTAAAAGTATATTAATGCTCTTTACATCTGTGATATTATCTTCTGATATTAATACTATTTTTGTTGTATTTTCTTGTTTTAGTTTTTCCAGCATGAATTTATATTTATTTTTTTGTGATTTTATGAAATCATAACTTAACATAGTTGTATTGCTATTCTCTATGTATTCTGAAATTTCTTTCATTATTTCATTATGTCTTTTTTCTTCGCATATCAACAGAATATTGTTTTTATATTTAATAATATTAGGTTTTATATCTGGATATTCTTTTATAGGATGATCATAATTGTTTTTTGATAATACTATTAACCTGTCTTCTTTTTTTATTATATACTCATAATAATGAGGTATTAAAATCTGACTTCTATCTTCCTTTGTTATTCCAAGTAATATCATACCTTTATCAAAATATTTTGAAGCAGCATCTTTAAATTTCCAATTATCAAGATCATGATTATTTTCTATGAAAAATATATTGCCGTCATTAGAAAATAGATCTTCATAAACATTGCTAAGTCCTGTATAAATTATGCTTTGTGCTATAAGTTTATAAAGAATTTCATATTTATAAATTATATGAATAACAAAATTTTTATTTTCAATAGATTTGATTATTTCAATAGTGTCTTCTTCATGAACCAATACACATATATTAATTTTATTTTCAATTTTATTTTCTTCAATTTCTTCTATAATCTTTTTTAAAGCTAATAATATATTTAGTGATTCTGTATCATCATTATTTATTATTGATATGCTTGATGATTTTGATATATTTAATAACTTTATATTTTCTATTCTGCTTGTAGTTCCTTCTCTTATTATTAAGTTAGTTTTTTTATATCCTTTTATAAATGAAACTCTTTTTCTTATAATATCAACATTATGTTCAGATAGTATCACAATAGTTTTTACTTTGGCTTTAATGAATTCTTCTATTATAGTGAGAGCTTCTTCACCGTATCCTAAAATAATGGCATGATTTTTTTCCATTATAAATGCGTTGCCTTTGCTTAGATTATTTATTCTATCTTGCAAAGATTTATTGATCATAGCGATAAGAGAACCCCAGCCGCATACACCTACAAAAGTTACCATTAAAAAAGTTATTACAATGCCAGTATCTCCTTCAACAGATGATATATTTCCAGTATCTATAAACTGCATCAAAGTATCCCAAAATGCATTTTTAGGAGGGTAGTTAAAAAATATTATTATGAATATTGATACTATTAAAATTAGAATTATAATTGCAAATGCTAAAAGCATTAATTGATAGAAAAGACCTTTATTAAGCATTCTGTCAATTCTATATTTTATATACTTAGAGATCTCTTTTAACATAATAAACCCATTATATTTTTTATATATAAAAGATTATACTAAAGTAAATTAAAATTGCAAAATATTTTTTATTAAAATGAATAATATTTTATATAAAAAATATCATCATAATTAAAAAAATTATAATGATATTTTTTATTTATTTTATGATTTTCAAATTAAATTTCTATATAGATTTTTTACATCTTCCAAACTAGGCTTAACAGGATTAGTTAATATACATACATCTTTAAGAGCATGTGAAGCCATTTCATCTATTGCATTTTCAAATTCTGTTTTATCTACGCCATAGTCTGTTATTTTTTCATTTATTCCTATTGTTTTATTTAATTCTAAAATAAGAGATTTTAATATATTACTTGCAGTGATATCATCATCTATATTTTTAACATTTAATAGAGTGATAATTTTTGCATATTTAGCAGCAGATTTTTTACAGTGTTTAGCATTATATTCTATAACATAAGGCATTAATATGGCATTAGCTCTTCCATGAGGCTGACTGAATCTTCCTCCTAAAGCATGAGCCATGGCATGTATTAAACCTAATCCCGCATTATTAAAAGCTATACCCGCAGTACATGATAATTCATGCATAGCTATTCTAGCTTTAACATCTTTTCCATTATGAACAGCTTTTGATATATTATTAAAAACTCCTATTATGGCATATTCACTGTAAGGCATAGTAAATGCACTTGCATTAACAGATACATAAGATTCAAATGCATGAGTCATAACATCCATTCCTGTTTCTGCCGTTATTCTAGGAGGAACAGTTAAAGTAAATTGAGAATCTAATAATGCTATATCAGGAAGCATTTCATTTGAAACCAATGGTACTTTAGTATGAGTTTCTTTATCAGTTATTACCGCATAAGAAGTAACTTCAGAACCTGTACCGCTTGTAGTAGGTACTGCTATGAAAAAAGGTTTCTTTAAACCATTTGGCATTCTCTTACTCATTTCTAAAGCAAAATATATTACAGATTTAGCAGTGTCTATTACTGAGCCTCCGCCTATAGCTATTATGGTATCAGATTCAAATGTTAAAATTTTACTTAAGCATTTTATAACTATTTCAAAACTAGGATCAGGTTCTATATCCGAGAAAATTTCATAATCAATATTATTTTTTTTCATTAGTTCTATTGTGCTGTCACAGGCACCAATTTTAAGCATATTGTTGTCTGTAAAAATAGAAACTTTTTTAGATTTTGAAAGATCCAATTCTAATAGAGCATTATGACCAGATATTATTTTTGTATTTAATATGAATTCCATTAACAACTCCCAATATAATATGCATATAGAATAATTATCGAATCCTAGCTAACATTAAGTATATAAGTATGCACATAAAAGTCAATAGAATATTATTAAAAAATAAATCCGTTTCATATTTTTGAAATAGATTTTAATATGAAACAAAAATAATAAATTTTTAATTATACATTTGTATCAATATTTAAAAATTATACCCAACCTCAACTTCCCAAGTGAAAGGCTTAGCAACAGCATATGTAGAAAGTATAGGAGTTTTATTAAAAATATTTTTAAAATGCATAGAGAATATTAAATGCTCAAACCATATAGAATAGAATGATATATTGAAATCATGAAATACTTCAGAATATCGTATAGGTTTGTAATCTGTTAAAGGTCTCGGTACAGAATATGTATAGTAAATGTTTAATGATAATGAGCTTAATACTTTGTTTTTAGGTATAAAATCATAACCTAATAATGCTGTAATCATATGTTCAGGCAAACCTATTTTAGGAAGTTTATCTTCGCCCATATATGCAAGCTGATAAGAGTAGCCTATCTTCGTTTTTATTTTATGATACTGTGCAAATGGTATATCATAACTTATGCTAGGTGTAACTATATGAGAAGTTGCTGTATCAACATTTATAGGAGTCATACCATACCAAATTATTTTATTCGTATAAGTTGTGTAAGCATAAGAAGCTTCTATTTTTAAATTTGTAATTGGTTCAGCGGTCAATTTAACAAGTAATTGATTATAGCTTTCAGGAAGTAATTGAGGGTTGCTGAAAGTACCATAATAAAGGTCGTTGAAAGTAGTGGCTGTATAATCGCTCATATAAGCAAAATATAATCCGTAACCTTTATAGAAATTTAAATTAAATCCAACATTATATGCTAAATAATTTTTATTTTCTTGATTTGTAAAGATTTCATTTTGATATTCATATTTTATACTTGGAAGCAATGTAAATATTGGTGTAGCACTATCCCAATATCCGAAAGATAACTGCATTTCATATTTTAATGAAACAGAATGTCTTTGAGGATAAAAATAAAAGTTGGTTTCTATAGAATTTGTATCTTCTGTAAGAATATCATATCTATATTCAGGAGTTAATTTATTATACATTGTAATAGTATTTGGTATAAACTCGTCCATTCTTGATAAAGATACACCCAAACCTATAGCATGCGATTTATAATCTGATATAAATTTACCTTCCTGATAATAAGGTCTGTCTACAAATGAGTCAAATAAATATGATAAAGTAACACTGTAATCTAAAATATCAGAAAAACCATTATATGATATAGAAGATGCTAGAGTAGTGAAAGTAAACCAAGAATCTGTTTTATTTACAGGCGGAATTTCATATTGTGCTGCTGAACTAGAATATGATACATTAGCAAATACATTTATATAATCTTTGTTATCAAATGTATATTTATAGTTGGCTGATGAGTTAACTATAAACTGTCTGTTATCCTTAAAATTTCCCTGTATTCTGTCTCCTGAGGCATTAAGAAAATCATAATAATAATTACCATCGCTGTAATATGAATCAGCAGTAAAAGTAAATACTTGATGTTCATCTATATGTCTTGAAAAGAGTATTGAAGGTCTTACTGTATTGTAAGCACCGTAACCTAATGATATTAAAAGTATATCATTGACTGGACTTTTAGTTGTGATGTATATTGAGTTTCCTATAATTTCAATTTTTTCTATCAAGTTTGAGGGTATTCTTCTTAAATCAACACCTGCATCAGCATTTCCTTTAGCTGTATTCATAAGTACGCCGTTAATATATATCTTTATATTATCTCCGTTAGCCCCAGCAGGATCAACAACCTCATTACCCATATAAGTGCCTTTATTTACAAATCCAGGCTGATTAGCAAGAACCTCCTGAGCATTTTTATATCCCATTCTATCTATTTCTTCAGATGTTATTACTCTGTTATTTGCCTTAATAGGAACTTTAGGAACAGAAGCCTGATTAGTCTGATTAGTTTGAGTAGCATTTGTTATTTCAACTTTAGAAGTAACCCAAATACCACCTTTAAGTTCTCTTATTAAATAACTTTGAGAATATAATAAATTTGTAAATATAAATAATGCTATGATGTATTTTTTCATGTTGCCATTTTTTAATTTTATTTTTTATTATAATTATAATCTATTTTTATTTTTATTGAAGTTTTAAATAACCCAAAGGCCACCAATATTTAACCCAATCGCTAGTTTTTTCATCTGGTATAATATTTTCATCGCTTCCGCCGCCGTACCAAGACTGTTCAGCACCTTCTTCATCTGTTATTATAAGTCTGTATCTTATTAGCATTCCTACACCAGTTTTATTATCCCAATATATTCCCGCTATATAATTTTTACCATTATATGTACATACCATACATCTTTTGAAAACTGTTCTAGGACTAGTTCCATTTTCCCAATTGTCTTCGTAATAATTAGCATCATCTTTAAATTGACCTGTTACTGTAGTATATGATGATGTTTCATATATTGTCTTATTTGCTACAAATAATTTCCATAACTCCTCAATTTTTTGCTGAGTTATTTCCCCTGTGTAAGATTGATTACCATAATAAACAGTTCCATTATATCCATTTCCAATTTCTACAACTGATATACTTTCTTTATCCGTTGTTTCATTATCATTTTCTTGTCTTGGATCTGTTGCTGATTTCGGACCGCATGAAACAGATATTACTAATATTGCCAATATTGTTATTATAACTTTGATTTTATTTTGCATAATGATTCCTTTTATATTTTATAAGTGTATTGCATATATTATATACAATAGGCAATACACTTATTTATCTAGTTATAATTTTATTTTGTCTGCGGTACTAAATCTGATCCAGTACTAAATGCATTATTTGCTTCAGTGAATATTTCTTTTGCTTTTTCTAAAGTTTCAGTGTAACTACCATCAGGAGCATCAGCTGAAGGTGTTACATAAGCTTGAGAAATATATAAAGTGTCTGCTGTTAATTTATTAAATAATATAGCATACCATTTATTAAGTACTTCTGGTTTTTGCCAAGTTTCATCTATTTTAGTATATGTTCCATACATAATTCCTGATGCATTATCAGCATTCCAAACTATTTCTGATACATTAATTGAGTAGCCAACTTCTCCAGTTCCTTCATTAAGTACATTAAAATCTATTGTACTATTATCTTTCTCTCTGATTTGATAAACTTCTGTTGGTCTTTTTGGGTTTTGCCAATCTTGTATTAGTGATTGATAATTAGGATTTTGTTTCCAAGCAGGTGTTTGAGAATTGTTTCCTGAATCATTATTAGTTGGGTTATTTGGGTTATTATTAGCACATGATACTGCTAATACTAAAGCCATTAAAATTGTTAATAAAATTTTGATTTGTTTTTGCATAAAATGCTCCTTTATTTAATTTTTTAATAAAAAGCTGTTTTAATAAAGGAGTGCATATTGTTTAGATAGAGCACTCGCCTGTTAAAATGGTATCCGACTTCGTTAGCTATAAAACTAAACTTTACGGTTGCGTGCCAGCGAAGGATTCTCACCCTCATTCCCATAATTATTATCTATATGATTATATTATATACCTGAATGTTTTTTTATCAAGCAATTTTTATAAATAAAGTTCAAAAAATGATATGATTTTCAAAAAAATGATGTTATTTTTATTTTGTATATAAAAAAATGTATTGTTTAATAAAAATGTAACAATTATCTTTTTGTATGTAAAAAATGATTTAGTTTCAATAAAAAGGAACGGCTTTATATAACCGTTCCTTAATATATTTTCTAGTTTTTATTAAAAATTTTGAATGTATCCGAAAACAAAACCATATTTAGTCCATGGAGTATTTTCATCAGGCTTAACAGCTTCATCACTTCCGCCGCCATACCAAGCCTGTTCAGCTCCGTTTTCATCTGTTATAATAAGTCTGTAACGTTGCTGCATTCCTACGCCTGTTTGAGTATCCCAATATATACCTGCGAGATATTTTTTATTATTATATTCGTATACTCCGCACTCTATAAATTTGGTTCTAATTTCTGTTGGAGATTTATTATCATAATAATTACCATCAGTATCGAATTTTCCGCTTTCGGTAGTATAATCATTTTTTTTATAAACAATCTTTCCGCCCACTAAATTAATCCATAAAGTTTGTAAATTAGCTTTATCAGCTGCATCAATTTCAGAAGTTTTACTGCCGTATTGTATAGTATGCACTCCTGAAGTTACAGCTTTAACTGATGATGTATTATTATTATTGTTGTTATTATTATCAGGATTAGTTGAAGGATTAGAACATGACACTATTAATGAAAATATTATGATTAATAAATATGATTTTTTTATTTTCATAAGAAACCTCTAAAAAATATAATTTATTGTACTGCAGTACAAATTGAAGGCCAATCAAAATAACCATTATTTTTAGTAAATTTTGTTTTAGCATCTTCTAAACTTTCAGCACTGGCATCATATGTGCCATTTTCTAATTGTTTAGAAGCACCGCAAATAGATACTGTACTATCAGTTAAACCTTCAAAATATATAGCATACCATTTTCCAAGATTATTATTATTATTATTATCTACTATATATTTTCCGTATATAATTCCAGATGCATTATCAGAGTTCCAAGTTATTTCTTCTATACTAATTTTATAACCAACTGACTCTGGTGAATTATTGTAAGAACCAGCACTTTCAACTGAATCTTCTGTAATATTATATAGCTCATATCCAATTCCATAATCATTAATCCAGCTATTTTTTAATTTAGAAAAATTTGCATTATCTGTACCCGGAATTACTTTTGTTGGATTTGTTACATTGTTTTTAGCACATGATACTGCTAGAATCAATGCGGTTAATAGTGTTAATAAAATTTTGATTTGTTTTTGCATAAATAATGCTCCTTTATTTGGATTTTTAATAAAAAGCTATTTAATAAAGGGGTGCATGATTTGTTAGAAGTGCACTCGCCTGTTGAAATGGTATCCGACTTTGTTAATTCTATTTTTTATTAGAATTAAACTTTACGGTTGCGTGCCAGCGAAGGATTTTCACCCTCATTCCCATATATTTTATACCTATATTATATAGAATAAGACTTTTTATATCAAGTCATTTTATATCTAAAGATTAAAAATATTATATAATTTTCAAAAAATGATGTTATTTTTATATATTGAAAAGGTATATTGTTTAATAAAATGTAACAATTATATTTTTGTATACAATAAATTATTTAGCTTCAATAAAAATGAACTGATTTATATAACCGTTCCTTTATATATTGAATTTTTTTTAATATCAAGTAATTTTTACAAATAGATTATTATGAAAAATTAAATCTTATTTTATACTAGTATAATAAATTAGAAGTTTTACTGCTGTATTGTCAAGTAAAAGGAAAACTAATTAGCCTTTATTGTTGCATGCGAATAAAATATTATTGCTTTATTTTATATATTTTATTGTTAGAATTTTTTATATTAAGTACTTATATGTAAAAATTAAAAAGTTTAATAAAATGCAGCAATTATTTTTTATCTATAAAAACGATTTATTTTATAGTTTTATGTTATGTAATTATTATTAAATACAAAAAAAGAGGGATTTAAAATATCCCTCCCAAATTTCTAATAGATTAATTTATTTAGTGATATTCACCTTTGTTATATGTTTTTGCATTTTCACTATTCCAATCAATATAACCGCCAGTTTCTGTAAATTTTGTTTTTGCTTCTTCTAGTGTATTAGCTGTATCATCACCAGACTTATCCGCTTTAACAAATTCTACTGTTGCCTCGGTTAAATTTCTAAATGCTAAAGCATGGTACTTTCCATCTTTACCATGAGGAGTGCCAGTATATTTTCCATATATTATTCCTGATTTGCCATCATTGTTCCAAACTATTTCAACTAAATCGCTAGTTTCATAAAGAGCACTTTCGTATCTGTGTTCAATACTTGTATCTGTAATATCATATTCTCCCATAAAACCGTTAACCTCCATCCATTGTCCTTTTAATGTTATGAAACTAGAATTATCACCGCCTGGTACAGGAGTAGGTCCGCCGTCTCCAGTAGGTCCGCCGTCTCCAGGAGAACTTGGATTATTTTTAGCACAAGATGCTAAAGCTAAAACTAGAACCATTGATAATGTTAATAAAAATTTAATTTTTTTTGTCATAAAAACTCCTCATAATTTAATTTCCAGTCTATTGTAATTTTTTTTCTTTTTTTTGTCAAATATTTTTTATTATTTTATTATCTGTTAATAATACTAATTTAATATTTATGTTCTAAAAAATATATTTATAATAAATGCAAAAAAACGGATATAAAATATCCGCCTTAAATTGATATTATTTTTAATTATTCTTTAGCATACTCTATTCCATCCCAAGGAATATAACCATTATCTTCAGTAAATTTATCTTTTGCTTCTTTTAGTGAAGAAGCTGTTTCATCCCACTGACCAGGAGAAATTTGTTTAGTACATTTAACAATCTCCATAATTGCACTAGTTAAATTTCTAAATGCTAAAGCAGTATATCTACCATTGTTCTCAGGTGAAGCTGCACTAACGTATTGAGAATATATTATTCCAGATTTACCATCTTCATTCCAAGCAATTTCTATTATCTTTCTGCTGCTATACTGAACGTTATTACTAACGAATACTATAACATTTTTATCTGTAATTTGATATTTTTCTTGTCTATAATAGTCTGCCCATGTTCCTTTTAGGGTAGAAAAACTAGGATGCTCATTCCATGGTACAGAAGTAGGTCCGCCGCTTCCAGGAGAACTTGGATTATTTTTAGCACAAGATGCTAAAGCTAAAACTAGAACCATTGATAATGTTAATATAAAGTTTAATTTTTTTGTCATAAAAACTCCTCATAATTTAATTTCCAGTCTATTATAATTTTTTTTCTTTTTTTGTCAAATATTTTTTATTATTTTATTATATGTTAATAATACTAATTTAATATTTATGTTCTAAAAAATATATTTATAATAATTATATTTAATTTTTTAAAAACTATTTTG
>CASGDY010000021.1 GCA_949300355.1 uncultured Brachyspira sp. | reverse complement strand
TTTTTGGAATCATAAAAGAATACATTCTACTTTAAATTATGATACTCCTATGCTATACTTTAAGAAATTAAGGAATACTTAAATGCAATATGTATGGAACCCGTGCAATTTGTATATAGTTATCATAATTGTAATTTTATGTTAACTATGTTATAATGAACTTTCATATTATATAATTCATTTAAATATAATATTCATTAAAAATAAGGGTTAGTTTATGAAACATTTCTTTTCTTTTTGTTTTATCTTTATAGTATTAATATCAAATGTATATGCTGATGTAAAAGTAGATTTCAGATTATTTACAAGTTCTTATGCATATAACGGCGAGAATCTACTATGGCAGGATACAAGAACAACATTAACATACTTTGAAAATTTTACCGAAGGAGCTTTTGATATAAAATTCAATGATCTTATCACTTTGAGAGTAGGAGCTTCGGTATTTTTCCCATTTACATTTGAATTTCCTCAAGGTATAAGAGTATTTCCTGTAGTTACAACACAATTATCAAATGAATATATTTCTCTTAGAATAGGTACTATGACAGGCGGACATAATTTACCTTCGCCTATAAGAGATCCTTTAATGGATATGACACCTGTTGTAAGATCTACACCTGATAATACATTGATAGCCAAAGGCCCGGAAGAATATAAATATAATGAACCTTTCACACATGGCTACTATGAATACGGAGCTTCTTTTGAATGGTTTAAAGGCGGAAGAGGAGAAGTATATATGAATTGGCAGATACAGCATAATGCTAAACATAGAGAAAGATTCGATGTAGGTCTTATTTATGCTATGGATTTTGTACATGATATAGCAACGCCTTATGCTGCTATACACTATTGGCATAACGGAGGACATGAATATCCATTTGTAGAAGGTTCTCCTGCAATTACAGAAAACTATGTCGGTGCTATAGGTATTAATAGTTATTATCTGTCTATACTTTATATGGCTTCTTATAATCTTCCTGATAGAGATAAAGAACCTGGAGTATTCGGACATGGCCTTTTCTTAAGAGGTACAATACCTGTTATGACTTGGTTTGAAATAGAGCCAATAATATTCGTTTCAGGCTGGTATATAGACAAAAAACATAAGTTTATAAGTGTTGAAGGTGATCCTTTTTATAGAGTGCCTTTCTATTTCGGACTTAATTTAAAGAAAGACTTTGTATTTGATAATGGTATAGTATTAGGACTTTCTTTAGTTAATGGCTTGTTCCTAAATGAAAAAAATGAAATAGGAATAAGATATGATCAAAGTTTGCAGTTTGACTTTACATACTTAGTTCCAATAAAACAGTAATTAATGATTTGTATTATTAATAGCGATAAAATAGATTATACTCTAGATTATCGCTATTATTTTATCATTTTTAATTTTTAATGTTTAATAGTATTAAAAGATATAAACTTATATAATAATAAATTGCTTTTATTAAAAAATATAGTAATATTTATCTTTATAGGAGTTTTTTAAATATGAAAGATAAAAAAGAAGTTAATCCAAATACTAATCATAAAATAGTAAATCATGATGAGGCTAATTTCTCACATGTATATTTCTATAAACTTTTATTTGAAGAAAAACCAGATCTGCCTAATATAGAATTAATTAAACAGAAAATAAGAAAATATTATAATGATATAGAAGTTATATCATCAGATAATGGCATTTACAGCATAGCAATAAATGATTTAAAAGTAAAATATAAAGATGAAAAGGAAGTACCGGCACAAATTTTGATGCCTAGTGCTATGGAATTTGATTATACTTCAATAAGCGATTATTATTATAGTCAAATGTGGGATATAAAAGAGCCTAAAGAAGTTATAAAAAACTGTAATTATGAAATAATGCTTAGTGATTTTCTAGCAGCCGGACTTGATTATAAAGATAGAACAACTCTGCTTAATAATTGGCTTTATACTGCATTACAGCTTTTTGATAATTGTATAGCCGTATATAATGAACAAAGCGGTAAACTCCTTTTACCAGAGCAAATATTAAATAATACCTACCCTAAAGATTTCAGATTTATGCTTTCAGGAGTAAATATAAGACTTTTCAATGTTCAGGATTCTAATGATATTATAGTAGATACTTTGGGAATGTACGCCATAGGACTCCCAGATATACAATACCACTTCCATGGTTTAAATGCCAATGATGTTATATCTCATGCTTTGAATATAGCAGCCTATATATTTGATAAAGGCGATATTATAAAAAGCGGCGATACTATACAGAGCATATTTGAAAATGTACAATGGAAATGTCAGTATGAAAAATCTCTTCTAAAACCTCACAGAGAAATTTTGGATATTAATATGCTTGAATACGCATCAGGAAAAAGACAAAATTAATAAAAATACTTAAAAAACTGAATACTTATTGCTCTAAATAAGAACAAATTTACAATATCTAAAACTCATAAAATACCCAACAGTAGTATTATAAAATAGATATACCGAAAATATGTATAAAAATTCACATAATTGTGATATTTTTATTGAATTTAAATATATTTTTTCCTATACTATAATAAATATAATTTTAATTTTATTGTATCAATGGAGGTATATAATGAGTGAGGATGTTTCTCTATTAACACAAGAGAATATTGCTGACGAGATTAAATCACTAGTTGAGAAGTGGAAAGATTCAGAAGGAAATCTTATTATGATTTGTCATGGTATTCAAAAGCATTATGGTTATGTGCCTAGAAATGTTGCAAAATATGTATCAGAAGAGATCAATATACCGCTTGCTAGAATTTATGAAATTCTTACATTTTATAACTATTTCACATTAGAACCGCCTGCTGAAAATAATATAGGCGTTTGTATGGGTACTGCTTGTTATTTAAAAGGCGGCGGACAGTTAGCGGAAGAAATAAAAAGAAAATTAAATTTAAAAGGCGATCAAAAATATTCAGCTGATAGAAAATACAAGTTGGAAGAAGTAAGATGCATAGGCTGCTGCGGATTAGCACCTGTAATAACTTTTAATGATGAAGTTTCAGGAAGAGTAGTAGTTGATGATATAGCAAAATTTATCAAAGATGAAGAAGCTAAAAAAGAGTAATGGAGTATAAAAATGGCAGAAAAATTAGATAGAAAAAAACTAGAAGAATATAGACTTAATAAAGAAAAAGAGATAGGCTTAAGAAAAGGCAGAGAATCATCTACAACTCATAAATTTCATATACTTGTATGCGGCGGAACAGCTTGTGAATCAGGTAAAAGTGATGAGATTGTAAGATTATTAAGAAAATATGCAGAAAAAAACGGTATTTCTGATGATGTATTAGTAGTAAAAACAGGCTGTTTTGGTTTCTGCAGTCAGGGGCCTGTAGTTAAGATTATGCCTGGAAGAGTTTTTTATACTCATGTAGGACCTGAACATGCTCAGGATATTATAGAAAAGCATATAATGAAAGGCGAATTATTATTAAAGATACTATATAAAGAACAAAGAGAACATAGAGATTTCTCTAAAGAAATTAACTTCTATCAAAAACAAAGAAGAATAGTATTAAAAAACTGCGGAGTTATAGATCCTGAAAATATAGATGAATACATAGGAAATGACGGTTATAAAGCTTTATCTAAAGTATTATTTGAAATGACTCCAGATGATGTTATAAAAGAAATGAAGATTTCCGAACTTAGAGGACGAGGAGGTGCAGGATTCCCTACTTGGAAGAAATGGAGCTTCACAAAATCAGTAGAAGATGATCAAAAATACATAGTATGTAATGCTGATGAAGGAGATCCTGGAGCTTATATGGACAGAAGTATACTTGAGGGAGATCCTCATTCTGTAATAGAAGCTATGACTATAGCAGGATATACTGTAGGAGCAAATAAAGGATATCTATACATAAGAGCTGAATACGGACTTGCTGTTGATAGAGTAAAAATAGCTTTAAAACAGGCCTATGAATGCGGACTATTAGGAAAGAACATATTAGGAAGTGATTTCTCATTTGATTTGGATATAAGGCTTGGTGCCGGTGCATTTGTATGCGGTGAGGAAACTGCGCTTCTAGCTTCCATAGAAGGAAACAGAGGAACTCCAAGACCTAGACCTCCTTTCCCAGCAATAAAAGGTTTATTTGAACATCCTACAGTTATTAATAATGTTGAAACATTTGCAAATGTAACTGCTATCATAAATAATGGAGGCGATTGGTTTGCTTCTATTGGTACAGAAAATTCAAAAGGTACTAAGGTATTCGCTTTGACAGGTAATGTAAATGTATCAGGACTTGTAGAAGTGCCTATGGGAACAACAATTAGAGAAATAGTATTTGATATTGGCGGCGGGGTACCTAATGATAAATTCGCAAAAGGCGTTCAAACAGGCGGCCCTTCAGGAGGTATATTACCTGAATCTCTATTTGGTACTCATATAGATTTTGATAATTTAGTTCAATTAGGTTCTATGATGGGTTCAGGCGGTATGATTGTCATTGATGAAGACAGCAATATGGTTGATTTTGCTAAATTCTATCTTGGTTTCTGCGTTGATGAAAGCTGCGGTAAATGCGTACCTTGCAGAGTCGGCGGAATGCAAATGCTTAAAATATTAGAAAAATTCACTAAGAGAAGAGCTAAAGAAGATGATATACAAAAATTAAAAGATATTGCTTTAACTATGAAAAATGCTTCATTATGTGCTTTAGGTTCTACAGCTGCTAACCCTGTAATGTCTACATTAAAGCATTTTGAGGAAGAGTACAAAGCTGGAATATTTACTCCTCCTGTTCCAAAGAAAAATTAAAAGGAGTATAGATAATGGTTAAAATAAAAATAAATGGTAAACAAATTGAGGTTGAAGAAGGTCTTACAATTTTAAAAGCTGCTAAAAAATTAGGAATAAAAATTCCATCTTTATGCTATCACCCTGATATACCTCCTACTTCAGCATGCGGAATATGTGTAGTAAAGTTGGCTAATCAAGGAAATAAATATGTAAGATCATGTTCTATGATTGTAGAAGACGGAATGGATATTATTACCCATGATTCTGAGATTAATACAGTAAGAAAAGGAGTTTTGGAATTGGTATTATCTGCACATCCAAATGACTGTTTGAACTGTATAAGAAACGGAGAATGCGAACTTCAAACTGCTGCTGCTGATTTCGGTGTTAGAAACTCAAAATATGACAATATAAAACAAAATCACCCTAGAGATGAATCTGCCGGAAGTATAGTTCTTAATCCTGAAAAATGTATAAAATGCGGAAGATGCGTTGTTGTTTGTCAGGAAATGCAGAAAGTACATGCTTTAGGTTTTGTTAATAGAGGATTCGATACTTATTTTGCTCCAGGTGCTGTTTCATTAAAGGATTCTCCTTGTGTAGACTGCGGACAATGTGCTGCTCACTGCCCAGTTGCAGCTATATATGAAAAAGACCAAACTAGAGAAGTTGAAGATGCTATAGATAATGCTGATACTTATGTTGCTGTTCAAATGGCTCCTGCTGTAAGGGTTGCTTTGGGAGAATATTTCGGACTTAAGCCAGGCGATAATATTACAGGCAAAATTTATGCGGCTATGCGTTTGATGGGATTCAATGCTATATTTGATACAAATTTCGGTGCTGATTTAACTATTATGGAAGAAGCAAATGAATTCGTTAAAAGATTTACAGAAAGCAATGGAACTGCTGTTATGACTACATCATGCTGTCCTGCTTGGGTAAAATATGCAGAAGAATATTATCCTGATTTACTAGATAATATATCAACTTCTAAATCTCCTCATATGATGCTAGCTCCTATGGCTAAAACTTATTATTCTGACAAAGCTCATGTTGATCCTTTTAATATATTCAATGTATCTATAATGCCTTGTACTGCTAAGAAAAATGAGATTAGAAAAAATGAAACTATGTATTCAAGCGGATACAAAGATGTTGATGTTGTTCTTACTACAAGAGAATTTGCTAGAATGATTAAGCACTATGGTATAGATGTTGCCGGAATAGAACCTGAAGAAGCAGACAGTATATTAGGAGAATATTCCGGAGCTGGTACTATATTCGGTACTACAGGCGGTGTTATGGAAGCTGCTTTAAGAACTGCTTATAATATAATAGCCGGATCTAATATGAGTAATCTTGATTTTGAAGATGTAAGAGGATTAGACGGCGTAAAAAAAGCAACAATAAAAATATTAGATAAAGAAGTAAGAGCGGCAGTTGTAAACGGACTTCATAATGTTGATCCTGTAATGCAGGAGATAAGAGCTGCTAAAGAAAAAGGAGAAAATCCTCCTTATCACTTTGTAGAAGTTATGGCTTGTCCTGGAGGATGTGTAGGAGGAGGCGGTCAGCCTTATGGTCCTACTAACGAAGTAAGACTTCAAAGAGCAGGCGGTTTATACAATGAAGATAAAAACACTGTAAAACATAGATGCTCTCATGAAAATGAAAATATTAAAAAACTTTATGATGAGTTCTTAGGAAAACCTCTTGGAGAAAGAGCACATCATTTCTTGCATACTAGCTATAAAGCTGATGAAAAATATAATAAATAATTATTAAATATTTAAAAATATTAAGCACTATGATTATTAATTTTAATCATAGTGCTGTTTTTATTTAAAGAAAAAGTTTCATTAACGGCTATTTTATAGTATCAAATTTCATTTCTCTGAATCTTTTATATTCTTCTTCTATTTCAGATTTTCTTGACATGAAATTATCCCTTGTATGTATTATCTCCTGCAAATGTACTGCTCTTGCTTCATTGATATTTCTATCTCTTATAAGTCCATTTTCTGCAAGAACGAATTTATATTTTCCATTTTCATCTTTAACTAAATCTCCGCCTGCACCGCAAACAGCACATTCAAAATTAAACTTCACCCCGTCCCAATGCTCTTCACCCGGATATATTAAAGAAGAATGACATCTAGGGCATAATCCCAAATTAGGATCTCCAAGCCATTTTCTATCTTCAACAGGTGTATTTATTGCTTCAACTATATTGTTGCCCATTTGATAAGCTCTGTCCAAATAATCTTTATGTATAAGAACATTTCCAGGTCTTCCAACACTTTCAGCTAAATACATATCAACAACAGTCATAGATTGAGTAAACATTGCAGCAGCAAGTCCTTCCAAACTCATAGTCTGCCAATCATGTTTAGAACCGCCTACTCCTATAAGTCCAGCTACAGTGTGCGGATCTTCTTTAACCTGCCCTATTTGTATTCTAAATGATAATTCATAAGCTAAAAATCTCTGAGCAAATGATAAATATAAAGAAGAAGGAAGCAAATCATAAGTGGGACATCCAACTATTATTCCCTGACATTGATTCATTACATTTACTATCTTATCCATATCATCTTTTTCTTTGTAAATGCATCCTTTGTACTCTCCGCCTTCTTTAAATATTTTTCCCATAGCTATAGTACAAGATTCACATTCCGAACAAGGCTTTATATTATAATCAAATAGATTTATAAGTATAGCCTCGCCTTCTGCATCTTTTACTGCTGTTAAAGCTTGCTTCACTAAAATTTCGCTGTTTCCATTATGTCTTCCAGCAACTATTCCCATAACTTTCATAGAATATAATTCCCCTTTTTATTGAAATAAATTACTGGATAGGCTGCCAGTCTTCGTATTTATTAATATATATTATCGAAGTTTATCGGAAATCTCATATTAGCGAACTGATACAAGCCCTGCCTTATTCTTAATATATAGCATACAATATATTTTAATTATTGTCAATATAAATTTAACATATAAAAAAGACTGACACTTAAAATAAGCATCAGTCTCTAATATTAAATTATTGATTATTAACCATTAACCTTTATAAGGAACTTTAACTATAGCTTTTTTAACATGATTTTTACCTGATTTTGGAGGAAGTCCTACTCTATGAGCATCATAAGGAAGAAGTATTAAAATTTCTCCTTGTGATAAAGTTAAACGAACAGTTCCTTCTCCTTCCCAATCATGATAATCACTTGCTTCATCATAACTTTTAGGTTTCAATGTAGAAGTATTTGCTATTATAAAATCTTCAGCTCCCTCAAATATTATCTGAACATCAACATATTTTAAATGTGATTCCCAAGGCGGATTATCTTTATTATCATATTCTGTAACATTGATAAAAGCACCTTCGCAAATTTCTTTGTCTAGCAAATGCTTTCCATTAGGAAGTTTTTTTAATTCATCATAATGATCCCTTATATAATTTTTTGCTTTCCAAATAGAATCATGAAAATCCTGATTGAATTCGCTTTTTATTGGTTTTAGTATCATAATAACTCCTCCGTTTTTTAATATATATAATTAAGTGCTGTCATGCACCCGAGAACAAGTATATAAATAAAAGTAATTTTAATAATTACCAATTTCATATATTGTATAAAGTATATATAATTTTTGCAATATATATACTTATTTTATTTTATAAAAATATTTGCAAACTATAATCTTTTTGTTATAATCTATATGGTAAATTGCCATTTTATAATATTTTTAAAAATAAAAAATTGATATGAAAAACGAACGTCTTTTAATGCTTTTTAAATTTACTTCTATTGTATTTCTCATACTTTTTTTACTTTTGAATATAGCATGCATATCATATTATGAAAATAAATTTACTTTTATACTTTTATTTATACTGTTTATATTATTCTTTATACCAGGCATTATTTTATATAAAAATCTAATAAATGTATACCTTATTAAAGATTATAAACAAGTAGAAGAAAAATCATTAGACGGAAAAATATACAGATTCTCAAAAATCAACAGCACTATAATAAATGATTATCAAACAGCAATAAAAGATTTAAAAGAGAAAAACAGCTATATATTAGGCAGATATGATGTTTTAGACAATATAAAAAAACAATATAAAAAAGATATGAAAAAGGCAAGAAAACTTCAGGAAAATATGATGCCCAAAAAAATGCCTAATAACAATAAGATAAATTCAGCATCATTATATAAACCTCTTGAAACTATAGGAGGAGATTTTTTTGATTATATATATCTTGATGATAATAGAATACTTTTTATAATTTCGGATATCAGCGGACATGGTGTGGAGGCTGCAATTATAACAGCTATGTTTAAAACTGTTTTTAGAAACTTTGCGGCATCATTTAAATCTCCTGCTTCTTTTATATATGATATTAATAATTATATAATTAAAATATTGCCTATAAACTATTATCTTACTATGACTGTAGCAGAAATAGATTTAAAAAATCAAATAGTAAAATATTCTAATGCCTCCCATACTCCTATGCTTATATTAGAAAATTCTCAAATAAAAGAATACAATAAAGGCGGAACTATAATAGGACTTTTCCCTCAGGCATATTATGAAGAAGAAACTGTAAATATAAAAAAAGATGATGTATTAATATTTTATACAGACGGAGTAACAGAAGCATCAAGATCAAAAAATAAATATGATTTTTATGGTATAGATAGATTTAAAAAGGTAATATTTAATAATAGAAACAATAAAGCCGAAAATATCATAAGCAACATAGAAAAAGATTTTTATGATTATCTTTCGTATATGTCGCCTGATGATGATTTTACTATTGCCGCATTTAAGATAAAATAAAAAATTTGAATATTATTTTACTTCTTTGTATAAAATAACATCTTTATCCCCAGAAGTTAATTCTCCCAATTTAGGAACTATTGCTTTGAAATGTTCTGAATTATTATGACTTTCTATAGCTTTTTCATCTTTCCATTCTTCTATAAAAGTAAGATATTTTCCATCTAAACTTTCATATAAATTATAAGAAATACAACCCTTTTCTTTTCTGCTTTTCTCAATAAGTTCTTTAGCAGTTTCAATGAATTTAGATTTATTTTCACTGCTTACAGGATTTCTGGCTACTATTTTAATCATATTTTTATTACCTTTACTTTTATCAGAATTTTCTTTACCTATTTTTTTATTGTATTTATTTTGAGCTATTACAGGAGATTCAAATAAAGCTATTTTAACTGCATCTATTATATCATTTGCTATTACAGTATCTAAATCTTCTCTTTCTTTCTTACTGAAATTTGAAAGCACATAATCATTAACTTTTTTACCAGCACTAGGTCTTCCTATGCCTATTCTGATTCTTGTAAAATCATCACTTTGTAAATGAGAAATAAGGCTTTTTATACCATTATGTCCGCCTGAACTTCCGCCTTTTTTGATTTTAAAAGTACCAAAAGGTATATCCATATCATCATATATAACTATTATATCTTCTGGTTTTATATTAAAGAATTTTGATATAAAAATTGCAGATTCGCCGGAAAGATTCATAAAAGTTTGAGGCTTTAGAAGTATATATTCTATCTCCTTCTCTTTTGCTCTTGCATATAATGATTTCTTTTTATTATTATCAAAATTGATATTAAAATTTTCAGCTATTTTATCAATGAGTATAAAACCTACATTATGTCTATTGTTTTTATACTCATCTCCCGGATTTCCTAGTCCAATAATTAATTTAGTTATCATGGATATTTCTTTTTAGCAGCCTGAGGAGATTCAAATAAAGCAATACAAGCGGCATCTACAACATTATCAGATATGTCTCTGATTTTTTTTCTTTCATCTTTTGTGAAAGGAGCTAAAAGAAAATCAGCTTTCTCTTCATCTTCCGGACATGCTCCTATACCAACACCTATTTTAGTAAAGTTATAGCTTTTTAAAGAATCTCTTATGCTTTTTATACCATTATGATCTATTTCAATATCATCTACTTCAGCTTCGGAATCATCATTTTTTGAAGGTATAACTCTAAATTCACCTATAGGTATATCCATATCATCATATATAACTATAATGTTTTCAACAGTGATTTTCATAAAACTTGCCATATAAAGAGCAGCTTCTCCGGAAAGATTCATGAAAGTCTGAGGTTTAAGGAGTAAATACTCCATTTTTCCAGACTTACCCTTTCCAAAAACTGTTTTTTTCTTTTTGATGTCAAGTTCTACATTAAGTTTTTTAGCAACTCTATCTAAAATCATATATCCGACATTATGTCTATGATTTTTATATTGTTCTCCTGGGTTGCCTAGTCCCATTACTAATTTCATCATATAGTAGTAATCCTAGAACTATATTTTATGCTTCAGCTGCACCTTTGTTAGCGTCATCATCTTGAGTAGTAACAACAGTAACAATAGCTTTAGAAGCATCACCAACAGGGTCAACACCTTCTGGGAATTTTATATCGCTAATATGCAAACTATCACCTACTTTTAATTCGCTAACATCAACAACCAATTCTCTAGGTATAGAACCAGGGAAAGCTTTGATATTCAAACCGTATTCAACTTGCTCTAAAGTACCTCCGCCTAAGCGAACACCTTCAGGAGTACCTTCAATGTGAATAGGAACATAAGTTTTGATTTTTTTATTTCTATCTATTTCATAAAAATCTATATGTCTTATATTTCTTTTGATACCGTCTATTTGATAATCTTTAACCAATACTTCTCTTGTTTTATCATTTTGTATATCTAAAGTGATTATATCATGCTGACCTGCTAAAGAAAAAACTTTAACAAATTCTTTCAACTCTACAGCAATAGAGTATTGATTTTCTCTGCCGTAAAGAGTAGCTAAAGCGTAACCTTCATTTCTTAATTTACGACCAACACTTTTAAATTTAGTATCTCTTTGCAAAGCTTTAATAGTATAATTCTCACTCATTTTTCTTTCCTTTAATTTTACTTATCAAATAGAACGCTTATAGAAAGCTCCATATGTATATGTCTAATAGCATCAGCAATAACAGGAGCAACTGAAAGAACTTCTATTTTACTGCCTAATCTATCTTTCATAACTTTTAAGCTATCTGTTATATAAAGCTTTTCTATATCACTGGCATTAATTCTCTCATAAACATCACCGGAACATACAGCATGAGTTATGAACACATATATTTTTCTCATACCCGCCTTTTTCAAAGCCTGCATACTTTTTATAAGAGTACCGCCTGTATCTATTATATCGTCTATAATAATAGCATCTTTGCCATTAACATCGCCTATAATATTCATTACTTCGCATTCATTAGCTCTGTCTCTTCTTTTATCTATGATAGCTATATCAAGATTTAATTGTTTAGCTATTGCTCTAGCTCTGCCAACCCCTCCTATATCCGGAGAAACTATAATGGAATTAGACATATCAAGGTCTTTTCTAATTTTATCCAAGAAAACATTTTTTGAAAGCATATGATCCACAGGAATATCAAAAAAGCCTTGTATCTGAGCTGCATGTAAATCTAAAGCCAAAACCCTATGAGCTCCAGCTTCTGATAAAAGATTAGCTACTAATTTAGCTGTTATAGGCACTCTAGGTTCATTCTTTCTATCCTGCCTAGAATAACCATAATACGGAATAACAGCTGTAATTCTTTTAGAACTAGCTCTTTTCAAAGCATCTATAATACAGTAAAGCTCCATCCAATTTTCGCTGCTGGAAGGACGACCTGTAGGCTGTATTACATAAGTATCTTTGTTTCTGACTGTTTCTTCTATTTGAACAAAAGTTTCGCCGTCAGCAAACTTACGTATCTCCATATTACCTAATTTAAGACCAAGATTCTTAACAACATCTTCAGATAACTGAGGATTTGCCGTACCGCTTAATATTAATATTTCGTCTGTTATTCCCATTTAAGTACCATATAAGAGAAAAGTTGGGGTGGAAGGATTCGAACCCTCGAATAATTGGACCAAAACCAATTGTCTTACCGCTTGACGACACCCCAGTATTAACAAATGAACTTTTAGTTCTATGAGTTTCATATTCTACTATATAAAAAAAAATTGTCAATACCCTATTAGTGATTTTTTATAATATTAAATTAATTTTTGATTTAATTTATAAAAAATTAATTTAATATTATAAAATTATTGATAAAAAATAAAAAAGGTATATCATTATATACAATATCAGTTTAATTTTAAAGGCTGAATATGAATATTGATTTAGATAAATATACATTAATAGATTTAAATTTTATAAAAGATAATATAGATATTATTAAATTTAATTCGCCGGAAATTATATGTACTAGTAATGATAATCTATATTTATCAATACCTAATTATAAAATAGATATACTTTTTGATAAAACATCTATAAACAGCGATATATTTGATAATTTTTATATAACTAAAAATTCAAAATCAATCATAGATTTGGTAATTGAAAAGAATGATAAAAACGAATACAAACAGATTGAAAGTATTAATCAGTTTCTTAAAGTATATAAGGACTGTATGCCTGACTCTGAAAATACAAAAATATTTGAATATAAAATATTAGAACTAATATTGCAAGAAACACCTAAAGAAAGATTTATATCTATAAAAAATTATATTGATATACTAAATCAATACTATAATGAACAATTATATGCAGAGGCAATAAAATATATATTAGACATAATAACTCAGCTGGCATTTATAGAAAGAATAAATTTAATACATTTAGTAAATGCATCAAAAGATCAGATGAATCAAATATATTTTGATAATTTAGAATATTATGATACTCAAATAGTGGCAAATGATTTGATATTATCAATTACTAAATTGGTAGAAAAAATATACCCTAATATAAGTTTATTCTATGGGTTTGATAATTTTTCTTGCAGAAATGTAATAGGACATGGAAACAGAGTTTTTATAATATTCATAGAATTTATGCTTTATTATAATGAGCAGATAGATAATCATTTAAATTTAAGAACTATTATTAATTTTAATAAGAAATTTAAAAGATTCTATGAAAATGTTTTTGAAAAATATGAAATAAATAAAAACAATATTAAATTTAATGATATTTTTAAAAACGGACTTAAAAAAATACCAATAGAAAATATTGCCTCCTTTGCAGCAGGAGCATTTTGGCATGATGTTGTTAAAATAAAAGAATTAGACTATCTTAATATTAATAAATCAAAAGAGTATGCTAAAAGATCAACATCTCATGCTATTAAAGGATATCAATTTTTAAAACTTTTCAGAAATTATAATGATAATATATCATTGATTGTAGGAATGCATCATGAATATTATGGTTATGGAAATGGTGTAATAGAAATAATAAACAAACAGTTTAATGAGAATAGAGAATTAAACCCTTCATCTCTTGTATCAGATAATGCTGATGATGTTCAAACACTTCAAAGCTTAGCATTCTTCCCCGCTAAAGTATTAGAAATAATAGACTTATTTGATACAACTGTAATGCCGCAAAAAATATACAATAGAAAAGATATGAATGCAGAAGATGCTGTAAAATTAATATATGATAATTACATAATTAAAGAAACACAATTAGACCCTATATTATTTGAATTGTTTGTAGATTTTTTAATAGACATAAAAAAAGAAAATATAAAAAACCCATTTAGAAAGTAATTATTAATATTCCCCTTCATCATTTCCAATATAATATTTAAATACATCATAAGGCGAATAAATACCTAAATCTGTTACAACTGCACTAACTAAATGCGGAGGAGTATAATCAAATGCAGGATAAAAACCTTTTACACCTTCTTTAGATGTTTTTACTCCCATAGCTTCAGTTACAAGTTTTTCATCTCTAAACTCAAAATGCACATCTTCAAGTCCATGATAGCCTTTATCCGGTGCACCTGTAACAAAATAAGGTATTCCTAAATATTTTGCCACTATTGCTATTTGAAAAGTACCTATTTTATTAACTACAGCCCCATTTAAACATATTAAATCAGCAGCAGAGGTAAATACATCTATTTTTTTCTCCTGCATAGTATAAGCCACCATATTATCAGTAATAACTGTAACATCAGCCCCCTGGTCATAGGCAACTGTTGCTGTAAGTCTTGCTCCTTGAAAATAAGGTCTGGTTTCAGCACATACAACCTTTATATCTTTATTCTTTTTTTGAAATTCCTGTATCATAAATCCTACTATAGATTCTCCAAAACATTGTGTGAGTATAGTTCCTTTATCAGGATACATTGACACTAAATTTTCTGCTATTTTTTTTATTTTTGAATATCTTTTAGTAGAAAGCTCTATGCCTCTGTTAAACATAGCCTCTATAGGGTCTTTATTAGCTTTTATAGCCTCAGTACCTGCTTCCAAGCATGATTTAGTTATTAACATCATTCTTCCGCTTGTGGTAGGTCTTGAATTAGCTAAAGTATTGCAGGCATGAGTTAGAAAATCGATTCTGTCATTTCCATCCAAATGTCTTGATTCATATCCTGCTAATGCCATACCCATAGCAACTGCTAAATAAGGACCGGCACTTTGAGTTACCATATCTGCTATAGCTTTCGAAACTTCTTTATGAGTTTTGCATTCAACAAAATTAACTTTATTAGGGTAAACTCTCCTATCCAATATCTTAACACATCCGTCATCATACCAAGCTACATTTTCAAATTGAAGCATAAAAGCTAATTCTTTATCTACCCTATTAATCATAAAAAACTCCAAAATAATGATTTTTATTGTTAATTGTTATAAACTTTATAAATTTATATTATCGATTATATTATCTACAAATTTCATAAACTTTTCTTCTTCAGAAAGTCTGTCTCTATATGATAAACATTCAATGCCTATATTTAAAAGAGTATACTCAATATTTCTTCTTATATCGTCATCAGAAACGGACTCTATTTCTTTCACTCTTGCACAGCCTGTAGTTCTTCTTAATAATTCAAGCCCGCATATACCAAAGCCTGTTTTTAATACTTCAAGCAAATAATATTCTATAAAATAATCATTTTGTACTGATATATCATTACTTTCATTTAAAAATTTGGCAATAAATTTATTCTTAAAAAGTCTTAAAATATCATCAATAACTTTAAAGAGGAATGAAATATAATTTTTATCTTTAGTAACATATAAATGATAAACATAAGAAAATATAAAATTAGCTATAATAGTACCTAAATCATAGCCTATAGGTCCGTAAAAGGCAAATTCACAGTCCATAACCTTTATATAATCTTCATCAACAAATATAGAACCTGTATGTAAATCCCCATGTATTAGAGCCTGAGGATTATTCATAAATTCGTATTTTAATTTTGCAGCTTCTAATTGCAGCTGCTTATTATTATAAAGATTATCCTCAACAAATTTATTTAATGATTCAGAAAATACATTCTCTTTAAGTACATTAAAAAACGGCTCTCTAAAAACAAGCTCCTCGCTTATCTTACAAAGTTCTTTATTTGTATATTTTATAACATTTTCCTTTTTAGTGAACGGATCCATAAAAAAATCCGCTGTTGATAATGTAGTTTCAACCAAAAAGTCTGTTATCTGCTCTTGTAAATGATGATATATCTGTCCTTTCATAAGAGCATCTCTCAATATAAGAAAAGACTTCAAATCTTCCATTACGAATAAATTCATAACTTTATCTATAGAAATGATTTTCGGAGCTAAATCTGGTAGTATACTGCCGTAAAATGATAAAATCTCTGCCTCTCTTGCATTTCTGTTAATATCCAGTATTCTTCCTGAGGAATTGCTTCTAGTATGAACTCCTGCCTGTTTAAGTATTATTGAATCTTTACCATTGCTTATTCTATATACATAATTAATATTACCATCGCCTATTTCTTTACAGGTAATATTATCATTTTGAGAAAAATATTTTAATTTATTTTTTACATAAAGTAATACATCTTTCTCTTCCATTAAAAAATATTCATTAAAATTTGTCATAACTAAAACCCATAATAAATTTCAATTTTTCTATAATATAGCATAAAAAGTATAAATATCAATATATTATATTTATATATTTTTACTATATAATATATTGATATCACATAATATTTTATTTATATAAACACTTCAGTTTACATAACTATTACAGTATATATTTATTTAATATTTTTGTAAAATTCAAATACATTTTATTATATTTTATTACAGAAATTTTACATAAAACTTTCATATACAAGTATTATAAAAATATAATACATATTTTATTTATAATTATTTAATATAATTAGTGAAATCATTATATAAAAAACATATTAAAATTATTAAAATTTACTAAGTTACATATAATATAACTTGACTAAGTATTTTTTTTGTACTATAATAAACACCAATTTTAGATTAAATTTTTTAGTAAGGGGTTAAATTATTATGAAAGTGATTGTAATAGGCTGCAACCATGCTGGTACATGGGCAGTAAAAACTTTGAAAGCTACAGATCCTAATTGTCAGGTAGTTACTTATGATAGAAACGATAATATATCTTTCCTAGCTTGCGGTATAGCACTTTGGGTTGGAGGAGTAGTTAAAGATCCTAAAGGTTTATTTTATGCTAGTCCTGAAAGCTTAAAAAGCGAAGGCGTAGAAGTTCATATGGGACATGAAGTTACTAAAATAGACTGGGCTAACAAAAAATTACATGTAAAAGAAATAAAAACAGGAAAAGAGTTTGAAGACACTTATGACAAACTTATTCTTGCTACTGGTTCTTGGCCTGTAACACCTCCTATAGAAGGATTAAAACAAGAAGGAACTACTTATGGTCTTAAAAAAGGTATTTTCTTCTCTAAACTTTATCAGCAAGGTCAAGAAATTATTGATGAATTAAAAAAACCTGAAGTAAAAAAAGTTATGGTAGTTGGTGCCGGATATATAGGTGTTGAACTTATAGAAGCATTCAAAAATCATGGTAAAGAAGTTATATTAATGGAGGCTTTACCTAGAGTTATGGGTAATTACTTTGATAAAGAAATCACTGATGAAGCTGAAAAAAGAATCAAAGAAGCCGGCATAGAAATGCATTTAGGTGAAACTGTTAAGAAATTTGAAGGCGATGACAGAGTAAAAAGAGTTATTACTGACAAAGGTTCTTATGATGTAGATATGGTAGTTATGTCTGTTGGTTTCAAACCTAATAGCGAGCTTTATAAAGACTATTTAGAAACTCTTCCTAATGGTGCTATTGTTGTTGATACTACTATGAAAACTAGCAAAGATCCTGATGTTTATGCTATAGGAGACTGTGCTAGCGTATATTCAAGAGCTTCTGAAAAACAAGAGTATATTGCTTTAGCTACTAATGCTGTAAGAATGGGTATTGTTGCTGCTAATAACGCTTTAGGTAAACATGTTGAATACTGCGGAACTCAAGGTTCTAATGCTATATGTGTATTCGGATATAACATGGCTTCTACTGGTTGGTCTGAAGAGACTGCTAAGAAAAAAGGATTAAAAGTAAAATCTAATTTCTTCAAAGATTCTGAAAGACCAGAATTTATGCCTACTCATGAAGAAGTTTTAGTAAAAATAGTTTATGAAGAAGGTACTGGACGTTTATTAGGTGCTCAAATTGCTTCTAAAAATAACCATGCTGAAGCTATACATGCATTCTCTATTGCTATACAAAGAGGTATGACTGTTCAGGAATTCGCTTTATCTGACTTCTTCTTCCTACCTCATTATAACAAACCATTATCTTGGATGACTATGGTTGCTTATACTGCTAAATAATCATAATAAAATATAATTAGCATAAGAATATTACCCCTAATAAATAATTTTATTAGGGGGTTTTTTATAAATATTTTCACTCATATATAAATTTTAAAAACGAAAATTATAATATAAAGAAAACATATTGAATTTTTTCATAAAAAATAATATTAAATACAATATCATTATAATGATTATTGGTATTTTACTAAATATTATAATAGGACATTTAGTAATAATATTAAAAATATCATTTTTATTTACGGATTCTGCCGGTACAATATTAACTCTGTTATGCTTGGTCCTATATAGTCCTTTGTAGGAATCGCTACAAATTTCATTATATCTATGACAGTAGAGTATGTCAATTTACATTTTGCTATAGTAAATGTAGTTATAGGATTAACGGCAGGTGTAATAGCAAAAAAACATGATTTTTGAAAATAAAAGTTTCAATTATATCAGGAATAATAATAGGATTAATTTCCGCTATTGTATCATTACATATATAATAATTGCAGCTAAGCGAATTACTAATAAGCCAATAGATAATTTTATTCAGTTTATTCAAAATAGCGGAAAAAGTTTCATTATATCTATAACTATCACTACAATATCAAGTGCTATGATAGATAAGCTGTTATCTTCCATACTACTAACAATCGCTATTAAATATATACATTTTTTAAAAAATGAAAACAATTATCATTATAAGTAAAAATGAGAATTTATTTTTTAATGAAAATACAAAAATACTCATTGAATTAATAAAATAAATTATTATAATTAAAATAAAGCTATTGAAAAATAAAGTTTATAATTGTATAGTTAGAAATGAATCAATTATATTTTTGGTTAAAATTATGAATAATGATTTAAAATACAATATATTAATAGTATTTATAGGAATAGTAATAAATTTCGCTTTAACATTCATAGTATTATTGTTTAAAATACCATTTTTATTTTTAGATTCTGTAGGTACAATTTTATCAGCTGTTCTATTAGGTCCTATTTACGGTGCAATTGTAGGAATATTAACAAATCTTATAATATCAATATTTATAAGTTATTCGCATTTAAATTTTGCAATAGTAAATGCATTAATAGGAATAATAATTGGTCTTATATCAAGAAAAATTAAATTTAATATTATACCAGTTATCATATCAGGAATTATAATATGGACTGAACCTAAAAATTATCATAGAGCATTAGATAGAGTAAAATAAATTCAAAACTCTATAAATAAAGAGCTTGAGTATATTAATGATATTATATTAATAGCAAAAAACTACAATGATATTATAAAAGCACAAAAGGAAAATAAATTATATATATTCATAGGTTTTGAAGGACTTATATCCATAGATGATAATATTGATTTGATAGATGAATATTATGAGTACGGAGCAAGACATGCCAGTCTTACTTGGAATGAAGAAAATAAGTTAGCTACAGGAGTGAGAGGAGATTCAAACAGAGGATTAACTCAAATAGGAAAAAAAGCTGTTAAAAAAATGCAGGATAAAGGTATGATAGTTGATGTATCACATCTTAATGATAAATCTTTCTTTGATGTTATAGATATCACCTCCTCTCCTATTATAGCCTCTCATTCTAATTCCAGAGCATTATGCAATAGTATGAGAAACCTTACAGACGAGCAGTTAAAAGCCATAAGAGATGTTAATGGTGTTATAGGATTTAATTCTTATAAAGGCTTCATTGATGAAAACAAAGAAAAACAGAATATAAATAGAGGTATAGACCATATAAAATACATAGCCGATAAAATAGGCATAGATCATATAGGAATTGGTTTTGACTATAATGAATATTTTGAAGATGAAGATGCTCCTTATATAAAAGGCTTAGAAAATGCATCTAAATCCTATGATATTATAATCAAATTAAAAGAAGCTGGTTTCAACGATGATGAAATAGAAAAGATAGAATATAAAAATTTCCATAGAATCATAAAAGAAATAGTAAAATAATTATTTAATAATTGATATTTTTCATTTTTATTGTATCATATAAAAGTAAATATTTTTTACATTTTATACGGAGATATTATGAAAAAATATCAAAATTTACTTTCAAATAATATTAATTTTATTATATCAATATCACTATTAGGATTTTCAAGCTTAATATTTTGGTTTATATCTTTCAAATTGATTTCTATCATAATATTTATATTTTTATTATTAGTTTTATTTTATACTCTGCAAGACAAATTGGAAAGCTATATTAAAACAATAAAAATTAATAAAGCCAATAAAAAAGAAGCAGCCGAAAAAAAAGAATCTTTAAATAATAAAACTGACAAAAACAATAATAAAACAAATGCTGACAATAATGAAACAAACAGCTTCGATAAAAACATTCAAAATAAAATATACAAAATAGACGATTCTGATTTAGTACTCATTATAAATGATGTACTATTTAAACTTAATTTTATTTTAGAAAAAACATGTAATAATAAATCATATAAAAGAACATACAACTCTATAATTGACTATTACATACCAACAATAGAAAAATTTGTAAGTAGATATATAGAATTAGATGAAACATATATGGAGAACAGCAAAAAGCAAAAAATAAAAAGAGATATAAAGAATTCTATATGCATTATAAATTTGGGATTTCAAAAAATGATTAATGAATTTAATACTGATTCTTTGATTGATATTTACAGTGATATAGATGTACTAAGAGCCATTTTAATAAGAGACGGTTTAATAAGTGAAAAAGATTTTCCAAAAATAAATTATGAGATTTAATACATATTAATAAAATTATTTTTCTATACAAAATTTCATCAACGCACGGTAAGTATATTTTATTAATGTAAAAAATTAATATTAATGAATCGTCTTATAATATAAATGCATATACCGTGCGGTAAAAAGATAATAAAACTAATAAAAACTAGGGCGGGAATTTTTAATTTATGTATATACTATAAATAAACAAAAGATAAAAATTTAAAATCAAATTATAAAAAATAATGGGCGGGCATTATTAAAAAACAATAAAACAAAATATTAATCATTTATTTTTATAAATAAAGATAAATATAATTTCATCTCTTTTTCAGTTTCTTTCACAAGATTAAAATTACTGTTTGATAAAGCCCATTCATAAAAAAATCCCCTAAAAAACACTATAAGCCTTTTAGTTATAGCCTCTGAACTATCATCATATATAAGCAAATTTAATTTTTTTAATGAATCAAACAAAGATAAAATATAATTATAAAAAAAAGCGTCTTTTGATAATAAAGCATTATTCCTATTCATAATACTATAATTAAATATTTCAAGTATTAAATCTCCGCCTAATTCTGCAACCAATTTAGAAAATTCTTTAAAAGCATATAATATATCTTTATAAGAATTAGTTTTATCCCTTGATAATATTTTTTCTTTATACACTTCAGCATTAGTATTGAAAATATAAAATATTATTTCCTGCTTATTAGTAAAATAATGATAAAAATTTCCTATAGATATATCAGCATTAGTACAAATATCTTTAATTTGAAGCTCATTTAATGAATGTTCTTTCAATAAATTTATAGTAGTTTCTACTATTTTTTTCTTTGTTTGTTCTGCCTGTTCTTTTCTTGTTACTTTTTCAATATTTTTCATAAAAGAATTATAACAAATAACTTGACAAATTGCAATTATATTATAGAATTAATTCGTTGAATTTATTCGTCGAATTAATTCTATAAATATAAAGAGGCAGCTAATGAATAAAATATTAACTTCAATACTTTGTATTTTTTTAATATCCTGTTCTTCTAATAATTTCAATTCAGAAAGAAAAGATGCAACAGAATATACCAAAAAAGAAAATGAAAAATTAAAAAACTACTTGCCGTTCGATGACAATACAGATTTTGAAAACGCTAAAAGAGGCTTTATTGAAACTTCTGACGGTAATGTATCTTTTCCTTTTATTTCAAATCAGTCTGCACCAGATACAGTAAATCCTTCATTATGGAGGCAGGCTCAATTAAATAATATATCAGGCCTATTTGAGGTAACTCCGGATATATATCAAATAAGAGGTTTTGATTTAGCTAATATAACTTTCGTAAGAGGTGATACTGGCTGGATTGTAATAGATGTACTGACAACAAAAGAATCAGCATCTAAAGCAATAGAATTATTCAGAAAGCATAAAGGAAATGATCCGATAAAAGGAGTA
>CASGDY010000020.1 GCA_949300355.1 uncultured Brachyspira sp. | reverse complement strand
AATTAGGCACGGATGCCTTTTTGAATAAATATCATGGAGGATGACGATGATCATCAATAACAACATTAGTGCTATAAATGCACAACGTACTTTAAAATTCAGAAATGTAGACCTTTCTAAAGATATGGCTGCTTTATCTTCTGGATTAAGAATCAACAGAGCTGGAGACGATGCTTCCGGATTAGCTGTATCTGAAAAAATGAGAACACAAATTCGCGGTTTACGTCAGGCTGAAAGAAACACTCAAGATGGTATATCTTTCATTCAAACTACTGAAGGATATCTTCAAGAGAGTCAGGACATCTTACAAAGAATTCGTGAATTAGCTGTACAATCTGCTAATGGTATCTATACTGATGCTGACAGAATGCTTATTCAAGTTGAAGTTTCTCAGTTAGTAGACGAAGTTAATCGTATTGCTAGCCATGCACAGTTCAATACTCTTAACATGTTAACTGGAAGATTCTCTAATCCTAATGAAGGCGGATCTCCTGTTGCTTCTATGTGGTTTCATATGGGGGCAAACATGGATGAAAGAAGAAGAGTGTATATAGGAACTATGACAGCTGCTGCTTTAGGTTTGCAAACTGGTGAAGGTAATAGCATCTCTATTTCCTCTATAGAAAAAGCTAACAGTACTATCGGTATAGTTGATGAAGCTTTAACTAAAGTTTCTAAACAAAGATCTAATCTTGGTGCTTATCAGAACAGATTAGAGCTTACTGCTCAAGGCTTGATGATCGCTTATGAGAACACTGCAGCTTCTGAAAGTAGAATAAGAGATACTGATATGGCTGAGGCTTCTGTTAAATTTGCTAAAGACCAAATTTTAAGTCAGACTAACTTGGCTATGTTGGCTCAAGCTAATACTATGACTCAAGGCGTTTTACGTTTGGTACAATGATTTAGTACGTTTATAGCATACTAATTTAAAAATAGCTGGTCTCATTTTTATAATGGGACTGGCTATTTTTTTGTTTTATGGCTTTTTTCTAAATCCCGCCCTCTATCTATTTTTATCTAATTACATTTATGTATTTCTATTTTCTTAATAAATTAAAAAAGAAAAGGCATTCCTGCCCAGTGCTGATTAGATTTATAATCTTTTTTTAACGCACGGTGAATGAAATTTAAAAAAATAATAAAATTTGAATTATAAATAAATCTTTATTTTTAGTTTTATTCTACGTGCGGTAATAGAGCAACAAATTTAAAAAAACTTGGGTGGGTGCACAAATTTAAAAAAACTTGGGTGGGTGCTAAAATTTCTGATTAAGTTATAGGAATACTAAAATTAAAATTTCTAAATAAAATAATAAAATAAAAAGGGCAGGGAATTAGAATAAAATTAAAAACCGCCATGATGATTACTTACTATCATAACGGTTTTTATTAAATATTGAATTATTCTAAAGCTCTAAAAGAAACACCTAATGTAAAACCAAAATCCAAATTGGAATAATCATATTTATATAACATTCCGCCGCTAGGGCCATAATCGTTATGTAATTCTGGTATAATGCTATTTAATACAGAAGTATCATACTTCATACCAAAGTTATAATTCAAATATACTCCAAGTACGAAATCCATTTCAGCATTATCCATTTTATAAGGTCTGAATGCATATTCGGCAGTTATCTTTATATATGGTGCAACAGGAACTTTAAATATCTTTTTTATATATGCATAATCTAATTCCTTACTATAAGGTGAAATCATTGAGGCATTTCTTATTGGCATAAGTACAGATGTTATTACATTCTCAGGGTTATTTGAAATACCATAACCAGATATTGGAAATAATACACCTGCTCCTATACCTATAGAAAAATTGTTAAAAACTATTTTTTCTAAAGCACCTAAAACTAAACTATAAAGATAAACTCTATCTGTAAAAGTATAATCTTTATATTTATCATTACCTTTATATGTTGTACTTATTATATATGGGCTGTATCCTATTTCTAAAAGCGAAGTTAAGCCAGTAACTATATTATTATTAATATTGTTTTTTACACCTAATTGAAAAATAGCTTCAAAATCTACAAATATATCACCTTTTATTGTTTTGAAATCAACAAGGTATGAATATTCATTCTGATTTACTTCTGTTTTAGTGAAAATTTTTGAACCGCCTATGTTCATAAATATACCAATTTCTGGAGAAAGACTCATTGAATATAAAATATTAATATTAAATAAAATTAATATAATTGATAATATTACTTTCATAATAAGAACCTAAATAAAAATTAATATGAATATTCTAAAAGAAAAACAAGTTATGTCAATGTATTTTACTTAAAATTTATTTTACATATCCCGCCCTCCATACTTCATTGATTTTATTTCATTTTATAAGCCTTAAATATTTTTTAATGCAAAATAAAAAAGTATTCCCGCTAAAGTGATGATTAGATTTATAATATTTTTTAACGCACGGTAAATGAAATTTAAAGAATGATAAAATTTGAATTATAATTACATTTATATTTTTAGTTACAAATTTAAAAAAACTTGGGTGGGTGCTAAAATTTCTGATTAAGTTATAGGAATACTAAAATTAAAATTTCTAAATAAAATAATAAAATAAAAAGGGCGGGGAATTAGAATAAAATTTTATTTGCTTGAAAAAAATATTACTTGTACTATACTAAATTAAAGTTTAAAAGTAAGTGAGGGATTTTTATGACAGTTCAGGAAGAATATTTTCAAAAATTATCTTTAGTTTTAAAAGACAAATTCAATAAAAAAGGCTTTGCATTTGATTTTTTTTCTAACAAAGAAGAAGCTAAAAAGTTTGTATTATCTCTTATTAAAGAAGACTATACTATTACCTTTGGAGGAAGTACCTCAGTTAATCAAATGGGTATATTGGAGTGTTTAAAAAACTATAAAAATTTTGTAGACAGAAATAATAAAGAATTAAAAGCTGAAGCAGAGATTAAAGCTTTTACATCTGATGTTTATTTATGTTCAGCCAATGCAATAACAAAGAATGGTGATATAGTATCAACAGACGGAGGCGGAAATAGGGTAGCTGCTACTATTTACGGACCTAAAAAAGTATTTTTAATTGTTGGAAGGAATAAAGTTTGTGATACAGTTGAAGATGCCATAAAAAGAGTAAGAAGCATTGCAGCTGGTGAAAATTCTGTAAGATTTAAAGTGGATAATCCTTGCTGTGTAGGTGATATGGTTTGCGATGAAGAAAATTGCGATATAGAAAAAAGATTATGTGCTTATACAATTATAGTTAATAAATGCCATATAAAAGAGAGAATACATATTATATTTATAGATGAAGAATTAGGATTTTAATTTTTATTTATAAAGTTATGCTGTGTTTATTAGGAATGTTTTAATTTTATATATTCACAGTATAACTTTAATATGTTTATAGTTTAATTATTTTTCTAAATGAAGTGAATAAAATTAACTTTAAAGAATTACTTACATACCCCGCCCTTTAAAATTTTCTGCTTTATCCTAAGTTTTTATCTTAATTATATTTATAGCTTCATTAGAAATTTTAGCACCCGCCCAAGTTTTAATTAGATTTATAATCTATTTAACGTACAGTAAACTAAATTTATAATATAATGTTAATAAAAATAATATAGTTTATGTTAATTATAAATTGCACTTTTGCAACTTTTGCGGCGGGAAAAGTTGATAAAAATAAATAAAGAGATTACTTACATACCCCGCCCTTTAAAGTTTATAGCTTTATCTTGAGTTTCAATCTTAATTATCTTTAAAGCTTGATTATAAATTTAGCACCCGCCCAAGTTTTAAATAGATTTATAATCTATTTAACGCACGATGAACTTAATTTTATAATATAATAAAATTTGAATTATTATTAAAATTATATTATTAGTTTTGCTCTGCGTGCGGTGATAAAGTCAAAATTTTTAGTTTTATTATTTTAATATCTGACTCTTATATTTTTCTAATAGAGTTCCAGAGAAATCAGTTTTCTGCATTGCCTCTTTTAATCCTGTAACATCAATAGTATATGCCTGACTATTACTGCTAGCTTTTATTGATAAAGTTTTACTGTTTATTAATCTGCTTAAGAATTCAATAACTTCTTTCTCCTGTATGATTCCGAAAGCAGGTGATATTGTATATAATATATCGAAATTATCGCTTGAAGATCTCATAAAAGGCTCTACAGATTTATAAGGTGAATTATTGAAACTATATTCTACTACAGGAGTATTTTCATCTACTTTATCTTTATACCAGTTTATGCTTACGCTGACTTGATTATTTCTAGCTGCTATATATACTTCTAAACTATTATTGTTTTTTATAGTCATTGTAACAGTTTTTGTATCAGTATTGTTATAGGTTATTCTTCTTATTTTCCAATTATTATAATGTGTTGTTACAGCAGCAGAGAATGCCTGTATTGATATTGTTAATAATGTTATAAACACAAATACAATTTTTTTCATATGTTTTTTAGTTCTCCCGTATTTTAATAATTTTATTTAACTATATATTATGTTTACTAATTATAATTCTCGTTAATTTTTTGTAAAGTATTAGAAATAAAAAAATATTAATTTTTTTTATTATTGTTATGCTCGTCTACGCCTACAATAAGCTAGTGAGTAAACTCACTAGCTGGCTACGACTCGCTTTTATGTTTTAATTCTAATATTTACAAATTATTATTTATTATTATTGCTATGCTCGTCGACGAAGTCCACTGCCTACGGCAGTTGTAGCCTACAATAACCTACTTGGTGGCTACGACTCGCTTTTATATTTTAATTCTAATATTTAAAAACTATTATTTTTAATAAATAAGCAATTTTATATCATTGTACCATTTATTCATATAGTTTTTTAACTCTTCATAGCTTATAACAGACTTCTCAAATTTTTCAACATGCCAAGGCGATATTATATCAGCAATATTTTTCATATTGTTATTAAAGTCTTCTTTATTGATATTTTCCTTGTTGATGTTATTTATGAAATTGTCTATTTCTTTTACTAATTTTTCTTTATCTATATTCTCTTTTAAATAGCTTGTAATTTCTATATTTTTATTATTAGAATTGACATTGTTAGTATTGTATATTTTTACGTTTTTTATGCTTGCAGATTGAACTGTTAAAGTAAAAACATCAGTGCTTTCAGAAATTTCTTGAATTAAAGATTCAAAATGATTTTTATAACTTAAAAGTGATGAAGAAGTATTTCTATAAACATTATCATAACATTTAATTTTTTGATTATCATTAAGTCTTTTATATTTAGCAGATTCAAAAGTTTTTAATTTGCTGCTGTTAATATAATCATGAGCAGAAGCATTTGAATATTTAGAATGCGTTTTATCATCAATATGACAAAAATCACATCCTGCAAGTAATATATATTTAGGATTAAGCATGTATGCTATTCTTAAAGCAGGCATTATAACGCTTCCTTCCATATAGAAATATATATTGTTATTATCATCATCATTTATAGGATATAATATCTTCTCGAAACTTTCATCATGTGAGAAATAAAATATTCTTTTGTTTTCTATATGAGTAAGAGGAAAAGGGTATGCTGTATGTGTAGTAAATATATTTATATTTTCATTTTCTTTTTTAAGAAGTTCTTTTAAATGTATCGATGAATAAAAACCTCCGTCTGTAGATACAACAGCATCAGGCTTTATATTATTTTTTATTAAGCTATTAAAAGCATGCGATAATACTATAACAAAATGAGTATTTGATAGTTCTTTAATATTTTCTATATAATCATCAGCCGAAGCTCCTGCAGATACTAATAAAACAGGTGTTTCTCTTTTTAATATATTATAGAATGTTTTTATAGAGTATCCTTCATTGAAATGCATATTATATAATGTATTTCTAGCCCATATAGGAGCAAAATAATAATTAGATGTTAATGACATTAATTTTTCTTTTATACTGTTAGCAAGAGATATATTAACATTGTCATAATATTCTCTTGTTTCATCATCTATATTTGAAGCTCTTATATGTCTTATATAAACTATTTTTTTAGAATCATTATCATTCATATAAAAATTAAAGAATGCCAATATATTTTCTAAATCTTCATTCAAAATGAGTATTGTATTTTTTAATATATTTTCATTTGAAGGCTTTAAATTCTCTAAAATAAGCTTAACTATTTCTATATCTTTTTCTATTATGATTGCTTTGTTATTTTCATTTAATGATAAAAAATATTCTATATGAAAGAATGAAGCAATAGATAAAAATATTCCTATATGTTCATTATTGTTTGTTATGAATTGAGATATTAATCTTTTAGCTTCTTCCATAGGATTATATAGAGAAGTTAAAGGTTTATTATTATACATAACAGCAAACAAATCATTTTTAGCTTGCTTTAATTGATATTTATTATTAGCTGTATTATATTCTATTAATTTTTTTACAGCCCTAAAATTGTATTTATTTTTATTTAAAAGTTCTATATTTTTAGTGAATATAGTATTATCCATTTCATTTTCTCTGCAGATTATTTTTAGAATATGCCGTATTTCTCTATAAGCTCGTAGGTGGCATCTTCATCATTTTTAATTTTATTGTATATAATGAGTTCCGGCCTATATTCAAAATGTATGGTGTCATAATTATGCCATTTACCGCCCCATATAAAACCATACTTTTCAAATACTTTAACAACTTCTTTAGGAGGATGCCATCTTTTATCATAAGGCACAGCATACCAAGCTTTATTATTAACTCTAGTCCAAGCCCAATATATTTGCTTACCATTATTTTTTTTAGGCAAAGTGTCAAATGCTACGCCATAACTATGATAGCTTCTGCTTGCACTTTTTGAAATTATTTTCCAAACATATCCGCTCACTATTTTTAAAGAATCTAGGAAATTTTCAACTTCCTGATTAGTTTGAGCTATAAGCTTTACTTCTACGCTTACATTAGAAAGCTGTTCATATACATAATCATGAACTCTTACTTTATATCCTAATATACTTTTTGTGCTTATATGCTTTACCATACTCCTTTCGCTTGTTCCGTCATAAAGAGTATCTAAGAATTTATTATTGATATATTTTGTATTATTAACTCTTCTTTTGTAATATTCCTGAAGTTCTTTAGTTCTTTCAGGAGTTTCTTGCTGCACTTCAGGCATTCCATCTACAGTATAAGGATAAAAACCGAAAGGTATATAATTATCCTGATTAGTCATATCTTCATCAGTTAATAATTTACCATTAGCCCAGTTAAACCATATCCCGTCTAAGTAAAATCCTAATTCCCTATTTTTTATAGTAGGGGGCGATATCCTATTGGAATATGCTAAATGGAGTGCTATAGTTTCTATTGCTCCTGGTCTTATTATTATATCTTTTCTTATTCTTTTTTTCTCTTCTTCAAGCTGAATTTGCTTTAAATCAGAACTAGACATTATATCTTTAGTATTATTTATGTATATTATCCCTACTGCAGATATAGATGATACAATTATTGTCATAAGAGCTATTGTAAATACTTTATATTTGGATCCGGCCTTTATTATAAAACTTATCAATGCCAGTACTACTAGTATAGTTATTATTACTAAAACATATTGTAAAATTGTCATATTATTTTTATTATTACTCTAAAAAATTATTTGTTTACATAATATTAACATGTATTAATATTAAATTCAAATTTATTATCGTTAAAAAAATTATATTTAGTAGGAACTTTTATTAAAAAAGATTTATTTGCTGGAGGTAAAAAAATTGGGCGATGACGGGCTCGAACCGCCGACCTAGT
Organism: uncultured Brachyspira sp.; assembly: GCA_949300355.1. Classification (GTDB taxonomy): domain Bacteria; phylum Spirochaetota; class Brachyspiria; order Brachyspirales; family Brachyspiraceae; genus Brachyspira. Next base: position 30,920 of record CASGDY010000020.1, on the reverse strand, counting down.
GCTTGTAAGGCACCCGCTCTCCCAGCTGAGCTAATCGCCCTTTCTTTTGAAATGTTTGTTTATAATAGCATATCATTAAAAAAAAGTCAAGTATTTATAATATTAAAGCATATTAAATTTTTTATTTTTACTATTTTATATATAAAACTTTATTAAATATATATTGCTAAAATAATAAAAAATGTTATTATAGTACAATGTAAATATATAAAAATAAGTAGAATTTTATTAAAATGAATATAGAATTTTTGCTGTCAGCGACATTTGATAATAGAAGGGTTATTCCTAACCAAGACAGATTGTTTAAAGCTATAGTTTCTTCTTTAAATGAAGTTAATATTAATCCGCTTGTAATGATTTCTGAGTTTTCTATAATAGAGGACGGTAATACTCTTATATATTCTTTTCACCCTTCTGCTGACCCTATATATTTTGAGTTCAAAACAGGCACCTTATTTATAACTATAAGTACAGGTTCTTTCGGAGCAGGATATCATAGATTTATAGTAGGTGTTTTGGATAGAATAGCTAGAAGGCTTGATATAGAGTTTAAAGAAGATGCAGTTCATAAAGATCCAAGCGGTTATTTTAAAAACAGAGATTTTGAATCTTTAAAGAAATTTTTTGTTAATTCTTTGGCTGATTATGCTAAAATGCTTATAATGCATCATGATAAAGGCTTCAGTAATTTTATGATATCTATGCCTTATAATTACCCTGTAATAGAAAAAGAGTATTTTGCTTTATCTGCTTTGGGATATTGGGGCAAAAATTGGTTTACTGACTTTATAGATGCCGATGAAGAAGATAGATTAACTTTGGCAGCTGATTTCTTTTTATGGGATACTGAAGAGATGAATGCCAAATTTTGGTTTAAAAGTTTTATCAGTATGATTTGGCTTTATTTCCCATTCAGAGAAGCTATTGACAATAAAGAAAAGACCATGTATAAAAAAATTATGTATGCTTTTCAGGAAGCATATAAAAAAGATTCTTCATTGAAATACCCTTGGGATATACTTATAGATATTGCTCATTATTTAGATGATGAAAATTTGGCCAGATTCATAGAAAGCAAAAAAACTGATAATTATCAGCAAACTCTTCAAATAGGTTTCAAACTTGAAAGGGCTCGTTATTCTATAGCAGCAGGATTTACTATTATTCTGCCTATGCGTATGAATGTATTTAAAAATGATAAATCTTTAATAGAATTCAAAGATATTAATGTATATATAGCTATGCAGGTTTACTCTTTTGCTAATGAAGAGATTGATGTAATAATGGAATATGTACTAAAACAGATAGATATTGCCGGAGAAGATAAAGGTGAAAAACTTGATATAAAATCTCAAAGTGACAAAATAGAAAGTATAGTATATGAAAAAGAATTGGAAGATAATGATCATATTATTACAGTAGCTTGTGCAGCTAAAAAACTTGCTTTGCTTGCTTGGTTTACTTATTCTGATGCTGCATACAGAGATATATGTTTAGAAGCTATAAAATCTATAGATATAGAAAATTAACATAATATTTTAAAAAATTATGTAAAGTAATCATAATAACTGCCGATAAATTATCACATAGCTGATTAATAATTTTGATTAGCTTTAACTTAAAGGTGGTATTTATGTTTAACTTATACGAAGAACTTACAAAAATAGAGATTCTTTTATCTAAAGAAATAGAAGTTTACAAAATAATATTAGAAGATGAAGAGAAAAAAGTTAATTCTATAATCAATACAAGATTACAGGATATACATTTATATTGTGATCATCAAAATGAAAAAATGACTGAAGCTAATGAGCTTAGAAAAATGAGAGAAAATGTAATAGATTTGATAGTATTAAATAAATTCCCTCATTTATCAGAAACAGCAACATTATCTGATATTATTAGAAGAATACCATTAAATAAGACAGCTAGAATATCAGCACTTCGTCTTGAATTAGTTACTTTAATGGCTAGATTAAAACATCTAAATAAATTAGCTCCTAAACTTTTTGATGAAGCTTTAGATTTATTTGCAAATATGAAAGAAGTTTTAAATGAAAGCAAAAAAGTAGGCTATAACAACAAAGGTAAAGAACATGTTGTTAATAGGAAATTATCAGTATTAGTAAATAAGCAAGTTTAATATAGAATATTTATATCTTAATTAAACGTATGGCATAGTTTTATGTTATACGTTTTTTTTATATATTTTATTTTTTAAAAAATATCAAAATAAAAATATTGCAAAATTATAAAAACGATATATAGTATTACTCAAAAAAATAATATAAAAATTTAAACGGGAAAAAATTATGAAAAAAGTTAATTTATCAGGAAGACATTTTATTAATTTGGAAGATTTTACAAGCGAAGAATTATCAGCATTGATTGATTATACCTTCGAGCTAAAATCAAAGGTAAGAAATAGAGAAGAAATAGATATAATGAAAAATAGAACTATGGTGATGTATTTTTCAAAGCCTAGTTTGAGGACTCGTTTAAGTTTTGAAATAGGAATTAAGAAATTAGGCGGAGATGCTTTTGTATTAAAACAAGATGAGATTATATTAGGACAGAGAGAAAGTATTGAAGATAGTTCTAATGTTATTTCCAGATACTGCGATTTGATTATGATTAGAACTTTTGCTCATAGCGATGTTGAAGATTTTGCTAAATATTCAAAAGTACCTGTTATAAATGCTTTGACAGATCTTTCACATCCTTGTCAGATTATGGCGGATTTATTTACTATGAAAGAGCATTTCGGTAAATTGAAAGGCTTAACATTAACATATATAGGCGATGGTAATAATGTATGCAATAGTCTTTTAACAGGCTGTACATCTTTAGGAGTTAATATTAAAGTAGGAGTTCCTAAAGGCTATGAACCTGATGCAAAAACTATAGAAGTAGCTAAGAACATAGCAAAAAATACAGGATGTACTGTTGATATTGTTAATGATGTAAAAGAGGCAGTAAGCGGATCCGATGTAGTTTATACAGATGTATGGGCTTCTATGGGACAGGAGAGTGAAAAAGAAAAAAGACTTAATATATTTAAGGGCTTTACTCTCGCTAAAGAGTTATTTGATCTTGCTAATAAAGGAGCTATAGCACTTCACTGTTTGCCTGCACATAAAGGCGAGGAGATAAGCATTCAATATGAATTCTCAATATATTTATGAAGAGGCAGAAAACAGAATGCATGCTCAAATGGCTATAATGAGCAGTATAGTAAAAGAATAATATTTATAATATTAAATTGATTTTACAACTTTACTATTTAGAAAGTAGTATATAACTAAATGACTATAATTTGTTAAAAAATTAGATTTATTTGTGGGGGCTAAGTCCTCCGCTGTGCGTGCCTTCGGCAACCCCCAGTTCTTTTGCGACCGAAGGAAGTGCCTGTGGTATTGGCACAGGCGAAGTCCGCCTTCGCTCTGCGTGCCTGCGGCAAGGGGTAACCTAAATTTTAGGTATTATCACACATTTAATATATATTGTAATAATATAAGGTTGTAGTACTTGCGTTTTTTGCAACTTTTTTGTGCGGCAAAAAAGTTGATAATATATCTATAAAAATATATAAATTGACGAACTATATTGTTTAAGTATATACCAAAACTTTTTAATTTTATAAAATTATATTATCATTACAAAGTACATTTGCGATGTTGGAATAATGATAAATATTTATTTGATAAAGCGGCGGGAAAAAGAACGATAAAAAATTAATAAACTTAAGATTTTTAATATAAATAAAAAATATCTTATATAATAAGGGATTTATCATGAAAAAAAAAAAGGGATTTATCATGAAAAAAAAATTAGTATTAGCCTATTCAGGCGGTTTGGACACTACAGTTATTATACCATGGCTTAAAGAGAATTATGATTATGATGTAATCGCTGTATGTGTAGATGTCGGTCAAGGTACAGAAACTGACGGTTTAGAGGAAAGAGCTTTAAAAACTGGTGCTGTAAAATACAGATTAGTTAAATGCGAAGATGAGTTTGTTACAGACTATATTTATCCTATAGTTAAAGCTGAAGCTACTTATGAGGATAAATATTTGCTTGGTACTTCTGCAGCAAGACCTTTAATAGCAAAAAAACTTGTTGAGGTTGCTTTAGAAGAAGGTGCTACTGCTATAGCACATGGTGCTACAGGAAAAGGTAATGACCAAGTAAGATTTGAATTAACAGTGAAAGCATTAGCTCCTAACTTTGAAATCATTGCTCCTTGGAGAGAATGGAACATTGCTTCAAGAGAAGAAGAAATCAAATATTTGGAAGACAGAAATATAGAAGTTCCTATGAAAAAAGATGATTCTTATTCAAGAGATAAGAACCTTTGGCATTTATCACATGAGGGATTAGAGCTTGAAGATCCTGCTAATATGCCTAATTATGAAAGACTTCTTAAATTATCAAACACTATAGAAAACGCTCCTAATGAAGGTCAGTTTGTAGAATTAGAATTTGAAAAAGGCATACCAACTAAAGTAGACGGAAAAACTTTCTCTCCTTCTGATTTAGTTAAATACTTAAATGAAATAGGCGGAAAGCATGCTGTTGGTATAGTTGATTTATTAGAAAACAGAGTAGTAGGAATCAAATGCAGAGGCGTATATGAAACTCCGGGCGGCACTATTCTTTATGCTGCTCATAGAGAAATTGAGCATTTATGTTTAGACAGAGAAACATTATATTTCAAACATGTAGTTTCTCATAAATTAACTGATTTAGTATATAGCGGAAGATGGTTTACTCCTTTAAGAGAGGCTTTATGTGCATTCATTGACAGCACTCAGCAAACTGTAACAGGAAAAGTAAAATTAAAATTATACAAAGGTAATATTATACCTTCTGGTGTTACTTCTCCTTATTCACTTTATAATCAGAGTTTAGCTAGCTTTACTACAGGAGAATTATACAATCACCATGATGCTCAAGGCTTCATTACTCTTTACGGACTTCCTTTGAAAGTTAATGCTTTGATGAAAGAGCAAGTGAAAAAAATGGGGTTAAAATAATTAATTATGAAAGAAAAATTATGGGGGGGACGCTTTTCTAAAGAGCTTAACAAGGAAGCTAATGATTTTAATTCATCATTATCTTTCGATTGTAAGATGTATAAAGAGGATATATTAGGAAGCATAGCACATGCAAAAATGCTTGGAGAATGCTCAATAATTCCTCTTGAAGAAAGCGTAACTATAATAAATGGTTTAAAACAAATTTTAGATGATATTGAAAATAATAAACTTCAATTTGATTTTGAATTAGAGGATATTCATACTCAAGTTGAAAGATGGCTTATTGATAGAGTAGGGGAAGTAGGAAAAAAAGTTCATACAGGAAGAAGCAGAAATGATCAGGTGGCACTTGATTTGAGAATGCATTTAAAAAACAAAGCAGAGAATATAAAATCTTTAATACTAGATTTAATTTCTACATTGGTAAGCATTCAAAAAGAGCATACAAAAACCTATATGAGCGGATACACACATCTTCAAAGGGCGCAGGTTATAACATTTGCACATTATTTAGGTGCTTATGTTGAGATGTTTAAAAGAGATTTTGACAGATTGACTGATGCCTACAAAAGAATAGATGTTATGCCTTTAGGTGCAGGTGCTTTGGCTTGTTCTACCTACAAAATAGACAACAAAAAAACTGCTGAAACTCTCAATTTCAAAAATGTTATGCTTAACTCATTGGATGCAGTATCTGACAGGGATTTTGTTATTGAGGTGGAATCTGCTTTATCAATAATAATGATGCATTTAAGCCGTTTTTCTGAGGAGCTTATATTATATTCTACTTCAGAATTCAAATTTGTAGAATTTGATGATGAGTTTACAACAGGTTCAAGTTTAATGCCTCAAAAGAAGAATCCGGACATACTTGAGCTTATTCGCGGAAAGACTGGAAGGGTTTACGGAAATTTATTTTCTATATTGACAGTGATGAAGTCTTTGCCTTTAGCATACAATAAAGATATGCAGGAGGACAAAGAGGGTATATTTGATTCTTTAGAGAATGTTAAGAATTGTTTATCTATACTTCCTAATGTATTAAAAACAATGAAAGTTAATAAAGATAATATGTAATGTATTAAAAACAATGAAAGTTAATAAAGATAATATGCTTAATTCTGTTAATGAAGGATTTTTGAATGCTACTGAGGTTGCCGATTATCTTGTAAGGAAGGGTATGCCTTTCAGAGATGCACATGGTGTTTCTGGACGTCTTGTAGTATACTCAATAAACAACAACAAAAATCTTTCTACTCTTTCAATAGAAGAATATAAAAAAGAGTCAGACCTTTTTGAAGATGATATTTATGCTTGTATAACTCCGGAGGCTCAGGTTTCTAACAAGACAATGATTGGAAGTCCTAGCGAGAGTGCTGTTTTAGAAGTAATAAAGATAAACGAAGAGTGGCTTAAATCAAACGGAAGATAAATTTATTATTTTTAAGTAAATAAAAAATATAGAACAAGGGTACTATTAAAAAATGGTGCTCTTGTTTTTTTATTGCATTTTTTTACTGCATTATTTTTAACGCACGGTGAGCAAAGTTAAAAATATAAGTTTAATTATCAATTCAATTTAAATCATATATAAAAATCTATTTACCGTGCGGTATATGCATTATAAATTTAAATAAAACTTGGGCGGGCATGCTTTTTCTGATTTGGCTTTTAATATAAATAAAATTTTTAATTGAAATTAAAACTATAAATTTAAAAGGGCGGGGATTCAAAATAAAACAAAAAAACTAAAATTATTATATTTTTAGATAAATTAAAAATTATATCAACTTTTTTTGGCAAAGTTGCAAAAAGACAAATGTTATAATTTAAATTCTTATTTAATAATTAAACTTTTCTATTTTATTAAAAGTTGATATAAAATCATTAGTTAGTAAATACCTGTACCCAATATAATCTGCCATTATATTCAAATACACCAACTCCAATTTTTCCGAAATTCTTTTGAAGTATATTAGCTCTGTGTCCTGGTGACTTTAGCCAAGATTTCATAACATCATCAGCATCAAATTGTCCGTTAGCTATATTTTCACCAGCTGTTTTATAAGTGATATTATATTCTTTTAATACAGTTGAAAAGTCTGTTCTGTTTGGTCTTGTATGAGAGAATGATTTTATTAATTCTTCTGCTCTTTTCTGTGCTGCTTCGCTTAATTTAGCATCCAATACCAAAGAAACAGATACATTATTTTGCTTTCTAGCTTCATTGCATAATTCAACAACTCTTTCTCTCTCTTTTTGTATATTTAATTCTTGTTTTACTATACTGTCATTTCTTGAAGCCGCATAAATAATTACCCAATATTTTTTACCATTACTTTCGTATACAGAGGCGGCTGCATGAGTAAATTTACTATTTAGTATTAAATTTCTTTGTGATTTAAGCATTTGAGCAAATACTTGTTCTACTGTCATATCTGCAATAATAGAACCTTCAGAGTATGAAGAAAATTGTATATTATTATCCTGCAAAGCAGTAGATTTTCTTACTCCGTTAGCTATTTCTTTTACTCTTTTATTAGCTGCATTTTGCAATTGAGTTTCTGTTTTATATTCATTGAGATTAGATTTTTTTCTTTCATTATTTATTAATTGAAATAATTGAGAAGCTTCATTATTATTTTGTGAAAAAGATATTTGTGCATAAAAAATAAAACTTAATATTATTAGTATTAATTTATGAAACGTCTTCATTTTTTGATACCTTTTAACACATTATTTACAAAAAGTAGTTTTTAGTATATTATATATATAAAACTAAATATAGTATATTATGTAAAAAAAATTAGTATTGAGGATAGTTAAATGGAATATGTAATAGCCTTAACAGGAGCTACTGGTAATATGGGACTTGAAACTTTAAGGCAGTTAATTGAGATAGAGGATATTAAACTCATAAAAGTACTTGTAAGAAAAGAAAGCAAAAAAACCGGTGAAAATTTTAAAAGACAATATGGTAAAAGAGTAGAGATAATTTACGGATATTTATATGAGCGAGATGATTGTGAGAAATTGATAAAAGATAGTCATTATATACTTAATCTTGCAGCAGTTATTCCTCCTAAATCAGACCAATACCCTAAACTAGCACATCTTACAAATTTTGTAGGAGTCAAGCATATAGTTGATATATTGGAAGAAATGGATAAAAATAAACGTCCTAAATTTGTACATATATCAACTGTAGCACTTTACGGCAATAGAAATGAAAAACACCCTTGGGGAAGAGTTGGCGACCCGTTACTTATAAGCTCTTATGACGTTTATTCTTTTTCAAAATTGAAAGGAGAAAGATATGTACTTAATTCATCATTAGAAAATAGAGCTATAATAAGACAAACAGCAATGCTTCATAATAGAATGCTTACTGATAATATGAGCGACGGATTAATGTTCCATACTTGCTATAATGCACCTCTTGAATGGGCTACTGCAAGAGATAGCGGTTTGTTAATGAAAAGAATTATTGAAGAGGATATTAAAGGTAATTTAGATGATTATTTCTGGAAGGGCTGTTTCAATTTGGGAAGCAAGGCAGAAAACAGACTTATAGGTTATGATACTTTTAATGACGGATTTAAACTCATAGGCGGATCAGCTAAAACATATATGAAGCCTAATTGGAATGCTACAAGAAATTTCCATGGACTTTGGTATTATGACGGACACAAACTTGAAGAATTATTCTCTTATCAAAAAGAATCAGTTATAGATTATTGGAATGAAATAGGAAAAACTCATTGGTATTATTCATTAGGTAAAATAGTACCTCCTTCTTTGATATCATTTTTTGCTATACAAAGACTTTTACCTCATCCTAATTCGCCTACATATTGGAGAAGAAACGGAGAGGACGGTAAGATTATAGCTACATTCGGAAGTTTAGAAGCTTTTGATAATTTGCCTAAGAAATGGGAGAATTTTAATTTATTATTCGAGAATAAAGACTCAGAAGGAAATTATATAGATTATAAGGCTTTGCTTGATATAAAGAATGCCAAACTTCTTAATCATGGTTATGATGAAAGTAAAAAAGACAGTGAGATTGATATAGAAGACTTGAAAAAAGCTGCAGAGTTCAGAGGCGGAAAACTTTTAAGCACTAGCATGACTAAAGGTGATTTACATACAAAATTAAAATGGGCTTGTGCAGAAGGTCATGAATTTGAAGCTTCACCATTTACAGTGATAAAGGCTGGTCATTGGTGCGAAAAATGTATGCCTGATTATCAATGGAACTTTGATATGCTTGCTAAAAAAAATCCTTACTTTGCACAGGTTTGGTATGATTCTCATGATAAAGATGAAAATATGCTTTATTATTTCGATGAAGATTTTAAGGCTCATTACAAAAAAGTTTAATGAGTAATAATATTGAAAAAATATGAAAAATGCTGTTATATAATATTTTAGATATTATCAGTATATATAAAATATTTATATTATGCAAAAATAAAATTGCTGTATTTGCTATTAAACCGAAAATAATTTTTTGACAAAATATAACACTTTAGTATAATTAATGTATACTGAAAGTAAGTTTTTATTATTTAATTAGATATAGACTTATTTTTTTAATTAATTAAAAGTATATGTTAAAATTACAATTTTTTGACAGCATACAAGCAGAGAAAAATAGCAATAAAAAAATTAATAAAATATATTTTCAATATATGTAAAAGTAGGTTAATGAGAATGAGTATTTATGAAAACAAAAAAGCTGTAATATACTGTTTTTCTGGAACCGGAAACACTGAAAAAGCATCTAATGAATATAAAAAAATATTTGAAGAAAACTGCGTTGAAACTTTAGTATATAATGTAGGCGATAATTTTGATGATATGCCTAATCCTGAAAATTATGATTATGTTGGGCTTGCTTATCCTATACATGGATTCAATGCCCCTTATCCTATTTTTGATTTAATAAAATTATTTCCAAAGCTAGACAATAAAAAGATATTTATTATAAAAACTTCCGGAGAACCTTTAACAATTAATAATATTTCTTCAGAGCCTTTAATGGCAAGATTAAAACCCAAAGGCTATGTGCTTACTAACGAATATCATTATATAATGCCTTATAATATAATATTCAGGCATACTGATGAGTTTGCTGCTAAGATGTGGAAAACTGCTAAGGCTTTATGTGTTATAGAGGCTAATGAAGTTTTACAAGTCAAGGAAAGTTTTTTGAAGAGATTTCCATTCGCAAGATTAATAGCATTTTTATTTAGAATAGAGCATCCTGCTATGAAAGTGAATGGTAATTTATTCAGAGTAAAAAAGATTTGTACCCATTGTAATTTATGCATTAAAAAATGTCCTGTTAATAATATTTATAATGATGAAAAAGGGAATATAAAATTCAAAAATAAATGCGTAATGTGTACAAGCTGTGCATTTAGATGTCCTGTTGATGCTATTAGTATAGGTATATTAAATTTCTGGAGAGTTAATGGAGTTTATAAATTTGAGAATCCTCCTACAGGAATAAAAGGCAAGCATGAAAATTACTGCAAAAAAGCATATGACAGATATTTTGCATATGCCGACAAAAAAATACACTCTTATGCTGATAATGCTAGAGAAGAACATAAACAAAAATTATATTATAAAAACATAGAAAATTATATATCATAACAATAAATATTATTCTAACACTTTTTTTATAATTTCCGAAAATAAAAAAAACAATATAAAAATAAGTTTGGAGCGGAAAATGATAAAGAAGTCTTTAGCAATATTAATAGCTTTATTGTTAGTTTTTACAATATCATGTAAAAAACCTGAAAGTAATATAGAAGATGATTATATTAATGAAATAGAAAAGGAATATCAAAACTCATCAAGCAATGATGTAGTTGTTGAAACTAATAACGGTTTTTCTGATAATACAGGCAGTACATCAAATAATATGTCATCTTCAGCAAATAATAATATTAATAACAATCAGGCAGTAAATAACAAGCCTAATCAAAATATTAATAGAACAGATAATAACACTACAGCATCTTCTGCTGCAGTAGTGCCTGCTAAAAAAAGACCATTAAAAGCTACTATATATAATTTTTATAGCCCTTGGACTTCTCAAAATGATCCTTTGATGATTAGAGAAATAAGAGTTATGATAGCTAATAAAGAGTATACTCAGGCTCTAGACTATATAAATAAATTAGATTTTAATAATTTACCTGAAGATGTTGATGCGGGACATTTATATCAATTTAAAGGTATAGTTCATTATTTCCTTGCTAAAGAAGGAAAATCAAATAATACTGTAGTTAAAAATCATATTACTTTAGCTGATGAATGCTTTAAGAAAGTAGAAGGATTAACTTCTATAGAAAAATTTAAACCTCTTTCATTATTATGGAATGGTATGCTTTATCAAACTTATTCTAATGATAAGAATGAACTTCAGGAAGCTATAGCTTTGTTTGACAGAGTAATTACAGAATATCCTAGAACTAGATTTGCTAATGATGCTGTATTTTATAAGGCTGTAACTATGAAGAAATTAGGTATGCCTGAAAATGAATATAACGATCTTTTCCTTTCTATAAAAAGAGGCGGCTTTGTTGATACTTTAGTTTTTTCACAAGTAATAAATGATTATGTTCCTGCTAATGATTTAGTAGATAGAGAAATGTTGAAATAAATTTTCGCTTATTTTTAATTTTCAAAAGTGATAGTTTATGTAAAATATACTATCACTTTTTTATTTTTATAATTGCTTTTTATTATAGTTTTTCTTCTTTAAGAAGATTATTAAATTGATTTCTTGAATAAACAGTTACTTTTTCATTGTATGAAACATAACTTTTAGCACTATTGCTTAATGTTACAGGCACTATTAAAATACCATTTCTAGCCCCTGATTCATTAATCATCATTAAAAAGTCTCTAATCATTAATTCGCCGATTTCAATTTTTTTCCATCTTTTAAAAGATATTAAAGTAGTATCTCTTTTATTTCCTTTGATATTGTATGTTATATAATTAACCTCATCTCCGTAATCGCTGTTAGAAGACGCATCAGTATATTCCTGTATGATAGAATGAGATAATTTTGTTCGTATTAAATTTTGGCATAATTTTTTGAAATCTATAATATTCATATTATAAATTTTATCTACTTTCTGCACAATCTTTAAACTCATTTCATTGCTGCTGTTATCCTCATCTATTTTTAATTCATCTAATATTTTCTTAACATTTATATTATTTTGTATTGTTATAAGAGAAGCTAAATAACTTATATCTATAAAAGAACCTTCCCATAAATCTACAGCTCTCTCCCAATTTTGAATATCTTCTTTTTCTACATACTTTTCATAATTATCATTTTTAGAATTATCCAATTTCATTAGACTTCTTAATTTGTTAAGCTGTTCTGTGGCTTTATTTATATCTGATAAATATTTTATTATAAGGTCAAAATTATAAGTATTTAATTCAGGCAATTTTAAATCATTTATAATTTCAAATAATCTTTTTGATAAAGCTATATCTCTTAAAAAATATGAATAGAAAGAATAGTCTAATACTAAATCGGATATTTTTTTATTAGGGTTTGATATATTATATTTTTTATATAGATTATCATATAATTCTCTAAACTTTTCATTATCAAGAACTTTATATAATATATGCAAATAAATTCTGTCTATATATAATTGATTATTGATATTTTTATTCATTATAATCTGTTCTATAAAACCTCTTGCTATATTTAATTCATCAGAAAGCATATACATAGATATTAATGTTTGATTAATATTATCTATATCTTTATCATTTTCTTTTGCTAATCTTTTCTGAAGTTCTTCTAAAAATACAATAGATTTTTTATAATCTTTTGTTTTAAAAAAACTAAATGCTGCCGCTTTAAGATCATCTATATCAAATCCATTTTTATTTAATATGGCCTTATTAAAATAATCGCATGCTATTATATAGTATCCTTCATTGCAAAGAGTAGTTCCTACTTTAATATTACATGGCATATTATTAGAATCTAATCTGGCAATTTTTAGAGTATATTTAAAAGCTTCCTCATTTTTATCAAAATTCTCATAAAAAGTTTCAAGTTTTTGACATATTTCTAATTCTTCTTTTTCTTTAAAGAAAGAAAGCTGAAGTAATTGCTCATACATTTTTAAGGCTTCTTCTATTTCACCTATTTGTTCTTTAAGTTTTGCTAATTGATAAATAGATACATAATCTTTTTCATCTTCATTAATTTTCTTTGTTAATTCTTCTATTTGTTTTTTTATATATTTTGGGGATAAACTTTTTTTGTTATTAAAAATTCTTTTTATTAGTATAATAATTAAAATTAATAATACTATTGCAGATAATATAAAGCATTTTTATGACCTTCCTAACAACTTATAACTATATATAAATATAATAAAAATTGTGTAAATAATATGTAATTTTTTTATATAAAAACAGATTTTTTTTATTATAAAAAAACTATAGACTAAAATATTTTTTTAGTATATTATATATCAACTAAATATATCAAATTAATGGGTTTTTTAATATGAAAAAACATGAAGAGGATGTTAGTATTTCATTTATTACTATACTGATTATTTGTTCTTATATAGCTTGTCAAATGATATCAAATATAGCAAGCGTTAAGATAGCTAATGTTTTAAGTCTTGCAGTTGACGGAGGCACATTTCTATATCCATTAGCTTTTACAATAAGAGATATGGCTCATAAAACTATAGGTAAGAAAAATACTCAGAAACTTATAATAGTATCAGCAATTATCAATATTTTTTCTCCTATTTATTTTTATATAATATCTCAAATACCTGCAGATGCAAGCTGGGAGTTTAATGAGGCTTTTCAATTGACTTTAAGCCCTGTTTTAAGAATAGCAATAGCATCTATACTAGGCTCTACATTATCAGAGCTTGTTGATACAGAAATATATCATCTTTTTGTAACTAAGATAACAAAGAAGCATCAATGGCTTAGAGTATTAATAAGTAATGCTTTCAGTATACCTGTAGATAATTTAGTATTTGTTGCTATAGCGTTCTGGGGAGCTTTGCCTTTTGATGCTTTGGTAGGAATATTTATATTTAATTTCATAGTAAAATATGCTGTTACAGTGATAAGCGTTCCTATGATTTATTTAGTAAAAGATAAAAATATATAAAATATAGTTAATTATAACTATAATACTATTGACATAAAATCATATGATTGTTATCTTTTTCTAAATTAAAATTGATTTAAGAAAATTGATAAAATAATATAAAGAGAGTTTAAATTTATGAAAGCTAGTATTAAATATTTATCATCATATTTACCGGAAAATATAGTAACTAATTATGATTTGGAAAAGAAATTAGATACTAATAATGATTGGATAGTTTCAAGAACAGGAATAGAAGAGAGAAGAATAGCAGATAAAAAAGAAAGTACAGGAGATATGGCAGTAAAAGCAGCAAAAAAATTAAAAGAAAAAGGAGCAGTATTAGAAGACGTTGATGCTGTAATAGTTGCTACTTCTACAAAATCATATACATTTCCTTCTACTGCAGGACTTGTACAAAAGGCACTTAATATAAAAAATTCATGTCTTGCTTTTGATATATCTGCTGCTTGTTCAGGATATATATATGCTTTAAATACAGCTGCTTCACTTATAGAAAGCGGAGAATGTAAGAAGGTTTTAATAGTTGCTGCTGAAAAATGTTCTGATATACTTAATTGGGAAGATAGAACTACTGCTATATTATTTGGAGATGGGGTTAGCAGTGCTTTATTAGAGGCTTCTTCAGATGATTCTAAAGGCATTATTTCAACAGATATAGGTTCTGAGCCTAATGATGAAATACTTATAGTAAAAGGCGGCGGAAGTGTTAATCCTATTACAGAGGAGAATGTTGAAGATAATACAAATACTATAAGTATGGCAGGTACTGAAGTTTTTAAAAAGGCTGTTAAGACTTTCGATGAAACTATTAATAAAACTGTTAAAAATGCTAATTTAGATTTAAAAGATTTATCACTTATAATAACTCATCAGGCTAATACTAGAATAATGAATGCAGTTGCAAAAACTTTAGGCTTGAATGATGATAAATTTTATATTAATATACAAAAATACGGCAATACATCTGCAGCAAGTGTAGGTATAGCATTAACTGAGGCATTCGAGGCAGGACGAATAAAAGAAGGTGATTATGTTCTTCTTACTGCTTTCGGAGCCGGACTTACTTGGGGATCTACTTTAATTAAATTCTAATTAAGGAGGTATTTTATGACATTATATGAGTATTTATATTCCGGATTTGGTAAGGCAGAAGATTTGAATTGTGCTGAAAAAATGCTTTACGGAGCTAATAAAGTTTATGAACTTGGCATAAATAGAAATGATTTGAAATTGGCGGCAGGCTTTGGAGGCGGTATGGCTGTTGGTATCACTTGCGGTATATTAACAGGCGGAATAATGGCTTTTGCTAAGGCTTTTATAGAAGATAGAGGACATGAAGGTACTCTTTTAAAAGAAATAGAAGCAGAATATATAAATAAGTTTAATGAAAAAATGAATAGCATTAATTGCGATTATTTAGTAGAACATTACAGAGATGAAGAAAAAGGATGCGATTACTTGATATTTGAAGCTGCTAAAATATTCGATGAATTAATGGAAAAATATAAAGACTATAGAAAAATATAATTAATTTATGAAGTTTTAAAAAGATCGAGTATTAAATAAATAATACTCACTTTTTAAAACTTAATATAAATACTTTTAAATAATATCACATATAGAATTGATAATATTTACTTTCTTTCTTTCTCTCTCGCTTAAAGGTGCATATTTTGATTTGTACATTATATCATTAGCAAGAACTATAAACTGCTCTTTAACCAATTCAGCAGCCTCTTTAGGAGTTTTTCCTGTAGATTTTATAGCTAAATCCTCATTGCCTATAACATAATGATCTTCTGCTATTTTAAGCATATAACCTTTAAGTGGTTTTTTAAAATGAAAATCATCTACATCACTAAAATTTAATTCTATTTTTTGTTTTTGTGCCATTAATATATACCCGCCTTTTTTGCATAATCTTCATTAGTTAAACTAAATGTTTTTTGTGTGAATATGATATCATTAGTATTGAATGCATAAGGTACTTTTCCTTTTAATCCGCTTACCCCATTTGATATGGCCTGATCTATAACTATATACAATTCTTCAGCATGTCTTTTTTGATACTTCATAACATCAGCTATAACTATTTCATAAGCTGTTTGTTTAGTAGGTGCTCCTGTATCTCCTATTATATAATAAGAAGCTCCATTTATGGTATCTATCCATAAATAATTTCCATCTATATCATAAATCTCAAAATCTATTTTTACTTTCTGAGACCAAAAAGACATAGCAGATTTGGCATACATTACTCCGTCTACTTTATCAGCAAGCAAAGCTAAAGTTTCTTCATTCAATCTGTTAGTGGCAAGAGTACCTGTTGCAGCAACATAATCAGAGCCTAATATAGAATGATTCGGCAGCTTAGCAAATTCTTTATTTCCTATAGCTTCCTGTAAAGTTACAAGCTTAACCATTTCATTTTGAGAATTAAAATTGCTAATGAAACTGTTTAATACAAAATCAGTATATATTTCAGTATTTAAATATTTTAATCTATCCCAATAATCATTAGTCATACTTTTTGGAAAAGTGAAAGAAGCAACAGCAATAGTTCTATTTTTCTCTATTATATTATCTACTCTTACATAAGAATATTTTGAAGCACATGATACGATAATAAATAAAGATAATATTATAAATATAAAAAGAAAATTAATTTTATTATTCATTTAATATATTTTCCTCTATTATGTTATTATTCTGCTGCTGCAGTTTCTTTTACTTCCTCTTCAACTGCATTTTTCTTGTTTTTTCTATATTCTATAACCTGATTTATAGTAGATCTTACAGCATAGTCTTTATCCGTAGAAGCTAGTAGATTTAAAGATCTGTCAACTCTGGCATCATCATAATCTTTTAATGCTTCTACAGCAGCCATTCTAACCCATTTATTTTTACTTGATAAACTATCGAGTATAGAATTTAAAAGAGCCTTAGCATTCATTTGTCCGGCCACTTTAAGACCTTCTATCTGAACCTGCAAATCAGTATCTGATATAGCTCTTTTAATCCTGTCAATAGCTTCAGGATTATTAGCATCTAATTTTCCAAGTCCTAGCACAGCCAAACATCTTACATTAAAATCAGGGTCTTCAACACTAGCACGGAGAAAATCACTGTATGCAATATCCGCTTCTATTTTTCCAAGCACCCATATGGCTTCAGCGCGTACCTCTCTTCCGCCGTTTTGTGCAGCATTAAGTACTTCTAATATAGTCTCTTCATCGCCAGGATTTTTTGCAAGTTTCTGCTCTGCTTTATGTACATCTTCAATTCTTCTTAATGTAACATCTTTAGCAGAACATGAAATAATAAGCAAAGAGCTTACAGCAGCAAATATTAAAAGTATAATATTTTTCTTCATATAAAAATCTTATAACCACTTACTTTTTAATTTATTAATTTCTTCTTTAGCTTTTTCTACATTATCTATAGAACCTTGAGCAAAAGTATCTTTTCCGCCTCCGCGTCCTCCTGCAGCAGCAATAATATCTTTTATTATATTATTAGCAGATAATTTTTTTTCTTTTAAAGCATTACCTGTTATCTGCACAAGTATGGAGTTCGAAGAATCGGTTTTGCTTATCATTACAGCAATACTGTCTTTTACTCTCTCTTTTATAGTATCAGCGTAAAGCCTAACTTCTTTAATATCTTCATTAAACTCTAAATTATAGAATTTAATTCCTTTCAAATCTTCAAAATTATCCATAAATGAAACAGCAGAAGCACCTGAAGTTTTAAGCTGTTTAATTTCTTTTTGAAGTTTTTTTACTTCATTTTGAAGACTTTCAGCCCTTACAGTAAGCTCATCTGTTTTTGAAGCATTAAGTATATGTGCTAAATTTTTCACTTTACTGAATAATTTACTAGCTTCATTAGCAGCTTTTAATCCTGTGATAGCCTCTATTCTTCTTACTCCGCTAGCCACAGAACCTTCACTAACTATATGAAAAAAACCAACTTCTGATGTATTTGTCAAATGGCTTCCTCCGCAAAGCTCTACTGAAAAACCATTTCCTATATCAAGTATTCTTACAGTATCGGGATATTTTTCTCCAAATAAAGCCTTAGCACCGCAAGCAATAGCCTCTTCTTTAGGCATATATTTTATTACAGCAGGCATTGATTTAAATACAGCCTCATTAACCTGATTTTCTATGCTTATTAATGTATCTTCTGAAATTGAATCAGGGTGGGTGAAGTCGAATCTCAAATATTCATCATTTACAAAACTTCCAGCCTGATTAACATGGCTTCCCAATGTAAGCTCTAATACCTTTTGAAGTATATGTGTAGCTGTATGATTTTTTCTTATAGCACATCTTCTGTCGAAATTAACGAATAATTTTATTTCTTCGCCTACACTTAAAGAATGACTGCTGCAGTCTGCTATATGTATAATAGTATTTTCTTTCTTTTGAGTATCTATAATTTTTATTATTTCTTTTTTGCTGTTTTCTATATATCCATTATCTCCGATCTGTCCGCCCATTTCTCCATAGAAAGGTGAAACATCTGTGATAATAACGGCTTTTGAAGATGAAGTTTTATCTTTTTTGGCATTATCTTCATATACAGCAACTATTTTTGCATTTACGCCGTTTATTAAATTATCAGTCTCTTCTCCGACATATTTAGTTTCATAATTTTCAACATATCCGAATTTTGATCTTTTATCTTCTCCCGTTCCTCTGCTTCTTTTTTTCTGCTCTTCCATAGCCTCTTCAAATCCAGACTTATCAACTGTAAATCCATGATCTGATGCTTCCTCTTCTGTTATATCAATAGGAAGTCCGTAAGTATCAAACAGCATGAAAGCATCTTTGCCTGATATTACTTTGCTGTCTTTATTTTCTTCCATTACAGCATAAAGTTTATTCATACCTGCTGATATTGTGTTTATGAATTTGTTTTCTTCTTCTTTTAATATTCTTTTTACATTTTCTTCTTCTTTAGGAAGATAATCATATATCTCTTTATATACATTAACTACGGAAGATGTAATTTCATTTAAGAAAGAACCTTTATGTCCTAAATCGCTTGCAGTTTTCAAAGCTCTTCTTAAAAGTCTTCTAAGTACATAGCCTCTTCCCTCATTAGAAGGAGTACAGCCTTCAGATATTACAAATACCAATGCTCTTAAGTGATCTGCTATTAAATTGATTTTAGTTTTATTTT
Organism: uncultured Brachyspira sp.; assembly: GCA_949300355.1. Lineage (GTDB taxonomy): Bacteria > Spirochaetota > Brachyspiria > Brachyspirales > Brachyspiraceae > Brachyspira. Next base: position 11,483 of record CASGDY010000020.1, on the reverse strand, counting down.
TATCATCATATTTAACATTCAATTTTTTAGCTATAGCATCAACTATAGGCTTCATTACATCAGTTTGATAATTGCTTTCTACGTCTTGAGTAATATAGCATAATCTTTCAAGTCCCATTCCTGTATCTATACCAACATTAGGAAGAGGAGATAAATTACCTTCAGTATCTTGGAAAAATTCATTGAATACTAAATTCCAAAACTCTAAATATCTTTCGCAATCGCATCCGACAAAACAATCAGGCTTTCCGCATCCTTTCTCTTCACCCATATCAATATAAAGCTCACTGCAAGGTCCGCAAGCTCCAGAATCTCCAGCAGGTCCCCAGAAATTGTCTTTTTTTCCAAGTCTTACAATCTTCTCTTTTGGCACGCCTATATGCTCATTCCAAATTTTGAAAGCATCATCGTCTTTTTCATAAATAGAAACATATATTCTTTCAATAGGAAGTTTAATAACTTGAGTAGAAAATTCCCAAGCAAATTCTATAGCCTCTTTTTTGAAATAATCGCCCATAAAACAGAAATTACCGAACATCTCAAAGAATGTATGGTGTCTTGCTGTTTTTCCTATATTTTCTAAGTCAGAAAGTCTAAAACATTTTTGTATAGTAGCAACTCTTGAATAAGGTGCTTTTTTTATACCAGCATAATAAGGTTTGAATTGCAGCATTCCCGCTGTGGTAAATAATAGGCTAGGGTCGTCTATTGGTATAAGAGATGATGATTTCTCTATAGCATGCTTTTTACTTTTAAAAAACTCTTTAAATTTTTCTCTCAATTCTAAATGTGTCATGATAAACTACTCCTATTTTTAAGAACATTTATATATATGAAAACTTAAATTTCAATTGTCAAATAATATATTTCATTAATAATATATTAAATCAATTATGAATGCAAGTACAAAATATAAAAATAGTTAACATAATTAATATAAGGCGTTTAATATAAAAAAAGAATTGCAGACATTTATACACCTGCAATTCCTTTTTATTAACTTTTTTATTAAAGCACTATTCTATAATTATAACATAAGTCATTCTTGCTCGTTTTATAGTTATTGTAAAGGACTTATCATTTCCATAAGATTTCACAAAGTTGTCATAATCATCAGTATTTGATATTGTTATGCCATTGATAGCTTTGATAACATCTCCAGGTCTAAGTCCGTATTGATAGGCTTTTGAGTTTTGAGTCATATTAAGAACTACAACTCCTCTCTCATTGCTTCTTATCTGAAGTCTTTGAGATATTTCAGGAGTAATATTAGAAACATCTAATCCCATCCAAGAACGAGTACTGCTTTGTGAGTTATTCTGAGATTGTCTTGTAGGTACAACTTCTTCATCTTCAACTCTGGCTTCTATAGTTATTTTAGTGCTTCTTTCTCTTCCGTTTCTCAAATATTTAACAGTAACTTCTTTTCCTACTTTAGTAGTGGCTACTTTATTGAATAAATCACCTGATTTAGTCATTTTTTCGCCGTCATACTCTATTATAATGTCTCCGTCCTGTAAGCCTCCTTTTGCAGCAGGTGAATCAGGTATAACTTCGCTTACATAAACACCGCTGTTTTGCTTAACATTCAAACCTCTTGAAAGATTTCCGTCAATATCTTGTAAATATATGCCTAAATATCCTCTTGTAACTCTTCCGTTTTCTTTTAAGTCAGTCATTACTGAAGTAGCAAGATTAATAGGTGTAGCAAATCCTATACCTATGCTTCCGCCTGAAGTAGAATATATTAATGTGTTTATTCCTATAACCTGACCATGAATATTGAATAAAGGACCTCCGGAGTTACCAGGGTTTATAGCAACATCAGTTTGTATATATCTCTGATATTTATTAGCACCAACATCGCTTCTTCCTTTAGCACTTACAATACCAAAAGTAACTGTATTATTAAGTCCGTAAGGGTTACCTATAGCAATAGCAAATTCTCCAGGCTCTATAGCATCACTGTCTCCTAAAGCAACATAAGGGAAAGTTCTGTTTTCAGTATCAATTTTTAATAATGCTAAATCATAAGCCTCATCATATCCTATAAGTTTTGCAGGAAGTTCACCTTCTTCTCCATAAAGTGTAATCATAATTTTAGTAGCACCTTTCACAACATGGTAATTAGAAAGTACATATCCTTCTTCATTAATTATGAAACCGCTTCCTAAAGATTTCTGACTTCTTCTTTGTCTAGGCATTTGATCGCCGAAGAAAAATCTAAAAAATTCATCAGCATATCTGTCTTCTTCAGTTTGTCCTGCTTCTATTTCTGTAGATATATTAACTACAGCAGGCATATTTTTATCAACTACATCTCTTATAGCATTTTCTACAGCTAAAGCTCCATCTAATGAACCTGTAAAAGCTGTTTTTTCAGGTGCTGCTTGTGCATGAACCAAGAACTCATCTTTTTTATAATTTTTTTCATAAGAAAATATGAAAAATGAAATAATTATACCAACCAAAGTAAATGTAAGCCCAAGGTTTAAAAAGAACATAAATGAACGTTTTTTTTGCTCCATATACTCATAACCTCCAGTTCTAATGTATTTTTCGGACTAAAATTTTAATAATTTGCCACAACTTTATTATAGTAAAAAAATATTAATTTTTAAATAAAAAATTATAATAAAAATAAAATCGAAAATATTATATGAAGATTATTACCTCATCGTTTCATAAAATCAAGAAATTTATATTATTTATATAATGTTATTCTGACAATTATTATCGTTTTAGTACATTTAATATATAATATAAACCTATCAAAAAAAAACAAAGTAAAAAAACTATTTATAATTATTATTCTTATAAAAAATTTCAGGCTCTCCATTAGGTCTAGTATTCCATCTAGGATGAACCCAAAGCCAGTTTTCAGGATATTTTGATATTATTTCCTCTAATTTTTTTGTATATCTTTGAACATTATGTTTTATAGTTTCTTCTTTAGTTTCTTTTTCTTCTATGTACATTATATCATGTATGATGATTTTATGATGTCCGTATCTATCAGGCAAACTGTAAAGTATAGCCATTGGAGAACCTGTTTTCATAGCAATAGCAACAGGTCCAACTGCAGTAGCAGCAGGATATCCAAAAAAGTCAACAAAAACACCATCTAAATAATTCTGATCGCATAAAAAAGCAACAGGATTATTATTATTTAAAACATGAAATATTTCTCTTAAATCGCCCCATCTTGATATACATTTCATACCTCTTTTCTCTCTCCAAGAACGCATATAAGCATCTAATTTTGGATTATCAAGAGGTCTGAATATTACAGCAGGATTATATCCTTTAATAGCAAAATAAAAAGCTATATATTCCCAATTTCCTATATGCCCTGTAATTGTTACAATACCTCTTTCACTTTTATGCAAAGCATCATCAAATTTTTCAAGACCTTCTATTTTTATTCTCTTTAATATTTGTTCATCTGACATTCTTGATGATTTAATAAACTCTGCAAAAGTCATAATCATAGACTTCATAGATCTTTTAGCTATTACTTTTCTTTCATGAAAACTTTTTTCAGGAAATGCTTGTTTTAAATTAATCAATGCAACTTTTCTAGCACTTGGTACAAGATAGTACATTAAAGTACCAATTAGCTTTGCAAATAATATTACTATGATATAAGGCATAAATGCCATTATTTCCATCAATATACGAAGCGGAATATATTCAAGCATTATAACTTGCGGTGATTTATAAGCCAAAATAACCTCTTTAATATTTTATTGTTTTAAATTTTCATCTTCTTTTTCTGTATCTTCAAACAAATCTTCATCTTCCAAAGATTCATCAAATCCGTCATTATTTAATGTTATTTCATTTGAATCTGATGTACTAATATCTGAATTTTCATCATTATTAGAATTTGATTCTTCGATTTCAGCAGTTTGATTTTCAGAATTTTCTGCATTATTTTCAACGTTTTCATTTTCGTAATCAGTATTTTCATCAGCATTAATATTTTCTGCAGTATTATCAGACGCAGCTGCAGATTCAATTGTTTTCTCTTTTTCTGCAGTACTTATATCTAATTCTTCATCATCACTGCCTTCTATTAATATGCCTGCTCCTGATAATTCACCCTGTGTTATTAAATAATTAAGTCCGGATATAAAATAATAAGCTTCTGTTAATGCTTTCATTACATTATATCCTTGTATTCTTTTTTTACCTTTTCCTATTTCTGCTGAGAAACTTAATATATCATTAGGGTTTTCTATGATTCTTTCTCTTTCTTCTTTATCTAATAATAATTTATCTAATTTTCTTTTAAAAGGTGTTATTATTGAGACATAGGTGTTTCTTAAATTTTTAGCTAAATAAGAACGTTGACCGTTTTTATCTGAAAGCATAGAAACTCTCTGTTCAAAACGCATAGTTTTATCTTCTTCTACTTTGTTTATAGTTTTGCAAAGCTCACTATATTCGTTTAATCTAGAATTTGTATCTGATAATGATAGGAATATATTATTAAAATCATTTTTATAATCTGTTCTTACCTGATTATCATAAACTAAATTATATCTTACCTTATTAGAAACAAATACAGCAGAATACTCTCTGTCTAAAAAGTCTATTAAAACTTTAATTCTATATATTTTATCTTTTATAGGAACAATGAAAAAAGGATCTGCTTCATATTCTATATTGTTGTCAGATTTTTTGAATGATACGCATTTTTCTATAAGTTTTACACCTATGGATTCTACTTTACTTAATTTTTCTTCTTCATTGTCTTTTTGTTTTCCTATATTTTCTTTTGCCTGCTGTATTTTATTTTCTTGTAATTTTTCTTTTTCTTTTCTTAATTTAGTATAATATCCTAATATATCTTCATCAGAAATATTTAAATAACGGTTAAAGTCATTTATAGTTTCTAATGGTTCTTTAGAGGCATACTGTAAAAGAGTGAATAGTTTAGGATAATATTTTCCATATATCAAATCTACAGCTCTTTTAAAAGCAGATATTCTAGAGTTTACTATTCCCTTGCTTATATTATCAACCATAGCATAGGCAAACATCGCTTTTTCTCCGGCTAATTTTATTCTTGAAGAATAAGCATGAAGTACATAAAGCGGTCTGAACATAGCTTTTATTTCTTTTACATAACTTTCGACCATAACAGTGCTGTTTAATTCTTTATATGGTCTTAAAAAGTCTTTATAAACGCCTTCATCATATTGGTCTTTTATTCTTTCTAATAACTCCAAATCATCTAAAGTTTTTGCAAATTGAGAAATTACTTTTTGATGTTTTGCTTTTGCATCTATATCAGAGGCTTCGCTTGGATTCAAAGCATTAAAAATTAAAGTGTCCATTTCTAATAGGGCAGCTATAACATTTTTATCTATAAAGTTTAAGAATTTAGGATTAACATTTCCGCCCATCAATGTGATTACACCAGAACTTAAAGCATTGAACCATAATTTTATATTAAAAAATAATCCGCTATTTTTTTTATTTTGAACGCTTACAGCAGATGAAGAAGATTTATTATTTTTATCTTTGCTGTCATTTTTTGTATTGGCAGAACTAGAGCCTTTAGAACCTTTGCCGCTGTTTCCGCCTACTACTACATTTTGACCTTTTTTTGATGATCCTACAAGAACATTATTATCCTTCTTCTTATCTGGTACTACTTCACCGCCGGCATCTATAAATTTATTAAATAAATCTTTTCTGGCATCTTTATTAAGTTCATCTAACTTTAATCGATCTCTAGTGTTATCTATATCTCCCATAAATAAAACTCCCTAAATAATTAATTGTTTTTATGTATTATAGTAGCACTACCTTGATTTTCTGCCATTATAGTCATACTTGATATTTGTACATGACTTTTTCTAGTTAATGCATACTCTATATTATCGGCTATATCTTCGGCATATAAAGGATTAAATCCTTTGTATACATTGTCAGCTTTTTCTTTATCGCCTTTAAATCTTACTGTAGAAAACTCTGTATTAACAGCCCCCGGTTTTATATTTGTTATTTTTACAGGTTTGTCTATCAATTCTACTCTTAAGCTATCTCCGAACATTTCTACAAAAGATTTAGTGGCACAGTATATTGCACCTCCGCTATAAGCTTCATCGGCAGCAGTAGATGATAGATTTACTATATGTCCATGTTTGCTTTTTAATATATATGGAAGTAAAAGTCTTGTTAACACTATTAATCCTTCGCAATTAACTCTAATCATTTGTAGAGAATCTTCTATAGGATTATTATAATATAAGTCTTTACCTAAAGCTAAACCGGCATTATTTATGAGTATGTCTATTTTTTTATCTTCATCACTAAGAGAATCTATAGCCTTTACTATATCTTCAGGTTTTGCAAAGTCCAATTTTATAACTGTTACTTTTACATTATGATTTTTTTCTAATTCATTTTTTAAAGTTTCAAGTTTCTCTATTCTTCTTGCAGCTAAGATAAGATTAACTCCATTAGAAGCAAGCATTTTAGCTACAGCTTCCCCAATACCTGCACTTGCTCCTGATACAAATGCAGTTCTTCCTTTAATATTTTCTACATACATAATGAATTCCTTATTGTTGCTAATAAAAATTATTTTCTCAAAGGCTAGTCAGTCAAGTAAACTTGCCAGAGGAAAATAATTTTTATGATTAGCTTTTTAATATTTTTTCACCTATAATTTTTATTTTTGCTAATATAATTTTTATAATTAGCTTTTTTAATATTTAAGATTTTCAATATTTAAAAATTATTTTTTATCTCTAATAAATTTTATATAAAAATTATTATTGATAAGTTTCTACCATTCCTGCAACATCTTGAGCTGTGTATTGCATACCAACTTCATTAAGATATTTTGTGATTAATGCATCTACCTGTTTTTTTAATCCTTTAGAATAAAGCTCCATAACTACAGTACAATTCTGTTTAGAATCCCATTTAGTTTCTACAACAGAAGCTCCTCTTATTCTTCCTGCCACTCTTTCCTGTATAACGTATTCATCTATCATACCTTTTTCAGTAGAGCTTAAAGATTCTATATAAGAACCTACTATTCTTGCTACAATTTTATTTTTAGCATCTAATTCAGCTGCTTGTTTTGATGTTAATTCCCTTCTGAATTTATCATCTATATCTATATCCTCTGCCGGAGACCCCATTCCCATTACTCTGAATGTGTCATCATTGATCCAGCCTTCTGGTCTTTCTCTGCTTACTCCGCTTCCGCATGAGATAATAAACAGTGAAAACATTGATGTCATAATAAATAATTTTATAAATTTATTCATATTTAATCCTTCCTAATTTGATTGTAGTATTATATATTTTGAATACTATATTGCAATACCATAATAAAAATAATTTTACCCGTATATTTTAAATATAATAAAAAATATAGCAAATTTTAATTGCTTTAATATTATCGATTATTATTATTTTTAATTTTAAAAAAAAATAAGGACTCCATTAAGGAGCCCTTTTTAATATCATATTTTAATAATTATTTATAAGTTCTTACCATTCCAGCAACATCCTGAGCAGTATATTGCATACCAACTTCATTAAGATATTGAGTTACCAAATTATCCATCTGTTTTCTAAGGTTTTTTGAATATAGTTCCATTACTACAGTACAATTTTGCTGAGAGTCCCATTTGCTTTCTACAACAGAAGTACCTCTTATTCTTCCGGCAACTCTTTCCTGAATAACATATTCATCTATCATGCCTTTTTCAGTAGAACTTAGAGATTCTATATATGAACCTACAATTTTAGCAGCAATTTTATTTTTGGCGTCTAATTCAGCTGCTTGTTTTGCCACTACCTCTCTTCTGAATTTATCGTCTATATCGTCTGATGGAGAACCCATTCCCATTACTCTGAATGTGTCATCATTAATCCAGCCTTCTGGTTGGCTTCTGCTTACACCAGTTCCGCATGATACTACAAATAATAGTAGAGAAATAGAAATTACTACATTAAATATTTTTCTTATCATATATTTTTAACCTCCTGATAAAATAATATGTAAGCTTATATGCGATTATATACCTTTAGTAGTATATTGCAATATCTTTTATAATATTTTTTTATATTATAATTGACATAAAATAAACATTATATATAATTATTAATCGAAGTTATTTTAAAATCATAAAGGAACAAAAAATGAAATTAAAACATACAATCAATTTCATTAAAAAACATACTGTAGCAGTATTTGTAAAAGTAGAAAAAGAGCAGCTTAAAGTATGCTCATTTAATGAAGAATATATAAAGTTATTTAATAGTTTGGTAAAAGATAAATATTATAATACTTCTACTCCATTTGCATTCGCATTTGCAAGCAATACAAGAGTTATTTATATTACATATAAAGAAGTAAAAAATTATATGTATGAAACTTGGAAGAATGCCGGTGCTTCATTGGTAAAAATAATGAAAGATTTACATATAGATGATATAGAAGTAGATATGGCTGAATTATTTGCTGAAATAGCTTCAGAAGAATCATATATTCAATTTTGTTTAGGTATATTGCTTTCTTCTTATAGTTTTGATAATTATTTAGGCGATAAGAGATTGAAAGAACAATCTAATATTAAGAATATACTTTTAGTTTCTGAACATAAAAAAGATACTGAAAATGCTATATCTAAGGCAAATCAAATAGCAAGCAGTATATTTTGGGCAAGAGATATGGTTAATGAGCCTAGCAATGTTATAAATTCTTTGACATTTGTTGACAGGGCTAAAAAACAGGCCGAAAACAGAAAAATAACTACTACAGTTCTTACTGAAAAAGAATTAAAAACTCTTGGTATGAATGGAATATTGGGGGTTAATGCTGGAAGTAAGAATCCTCTTAGAGTGTTTATCGCTCAGTATAAGAAAGCTAAGGCTAAAAAACATATTTTATTGGTAGGAAAAGGTATTACTTTTGATACAGGCGGAATGGTTTTAAAACCTGGTACAAGTATGCTTGGTATGAAAGATGATATGGCTGGAGCTGCAGCTGTTTGCGGAGCTTTATTTTTAATATCTGATATGAATTTGGAAGCTAATGTTACTGTAATATGTCCTTTAACTGATAATAAAACAGGAAGTGCTGCTATAAATCCTGGTGATATATTAAAAATGTATAATGGCGTTACTGTAGAGGTTGTTAATACAGATGCTGAAGGAAGACTTATACTTGCTGATGCTTTAGCTTATGGAATAAAAAAATATAATCCTGATTTTGTAATAGATATTGCCACTTTAACAGGAGCTTGTTCAATAGCTTTAGGAAAGCATGCTTCAGGACTTCTTTCTAATGATGAAGCTTTGTCCGCTGCTTTAAAAGAGGCAGGCAATGATACTTATGAGAGAGTATGGGAACTTCCTATGTTTGATGAATATAAAGAAGATATAAGATCTGATATTGCTGATATAAAAAATTCAGGCGGAAGATATGCCGGAGTTATAACTGCAGCACAATTCTTATCATACTTTACAGAAGGAGCAAGATGGGCTCATTTGGATATAGCAGGTACAGATATGAGTGATGTAAATGTAAAATATATATCTAAAGGTGCTACAGGAGTAGGAGTTTATTTACTTGCTAAAACAGTAGAAAAACTTGTTGATATAGGTAAATTTTAATTAGTAAAATTAATTTTTAATAGTTATAAAATAGTCATAGTGTTTTTTTATGAAAATGCTATGATTATTTTTTTGTTTGAAATAATATTTTTTATTAGTATTTTTAATTATTCTGTAAAAATATATTGTTGTATATTTTAAATAAATGTAAAAAAATGAAATTAGTTTTTAGTTTTAACTTGAAATTATTTGTGTAAAATGTTATAATGAATTTTCAAATTAGATAAAAATGGGAGTGTATATGCCTTCAGGAAGAAAAAGACTTCGTCAAAAGATGGCTACGCATAAACGTAAAAAACGTTTACGCAAAAATAGGCATAAGAAAAAGTAATATATAATAACATTATACATATTAATGTTTGTTCATCTCTTGAATGTTTAGAAGTTTATTAATGGGAAAGAAATATTATGACAAGTAATGTGAAAACTGTCATAGAAGTGTGCGTAGGACTTCATTGTTCTATGAAAGGTTCGTACACGCTTTTAGAATCTATTCGTTCGCATTATAACTTGCAAATAGGCATACCGTCAGAAGATGGTATGCTCCTGAAAGAGATGGAGTGTATGCATAATTGCCATAATGCTGTACCTGTCCTTGTTAATGGTATGGAATGTACAAAATCGTCTTTTAAAAGTATTATTAAGTATATAGAAGCTATACATGTAAGAAAAAGATGAAAAAATTTGTACTGCATAGTGAAAATAATATAAGCAATATTCAGTTATATAAAGATCATTTTGGTGATTATTTAGCTGTGCAGAAATTGCAGGAATCATTTATTTATGATTTGCAGGACTTCTCCGTTATGTCAAGAAATGCATACCAGAATGCATTATATAAAATACTTACTGACAAAAACATTAAAGAAGATTTTATTCTCATTAATGCTGCATCTTTTGATTATTTAGTATTTAAAGATAAGTTCTTAATAAAGAATAATCCTCATCTTATATTAGACGGATCAACCTTTTTATCCAAAATTCTTAATATAAAAAGAATAGATATAGTATTAAAAAATTTCTATTTAAAAGAAAAAGATATTTTTATAAAAGCTATAGCAGAAGCAGAGGATTCATATACTTTTTCTGACATTGAAATTAATATCTATGATGAAGATTCGTATTATGATAAACATAATTATAAAATAACGCCTTCCTTTTTAGAAAATAAAAAATATATATTTGATTTAGATACAGTAGCGCAGCTTGCATATTTGGCTCATATAGGTTCATTTAGTTTTAAAAATTATGGTTTGGGCAAAGATAAAGGAACTTACATACTTTCTATTACAGGTGATTTTGTAAATGCTGATTTGTATGAATTTGAGATGTATACTCCTTTGAAAGATATTGCCAAAGTCTCAGGTGCATTTAATAAAGATTATACTATAAAATGTGTTTTTACTAATGGTTTTTTAAATCCTCCTATAGATTTTAATACTTTCCAAAAAATGACATTAGATTATGAATGTTTTAATGAATTAAAAATGAAAATAGGAAACGGAGGAATATGTTTCATACGTGAAGACAGATGTATGATAAGAGTAATATTAAAAATAGTACAATATGCCAAAACAATATCCTGCGGTAAATGCTTTCCTTGTCATTGCGGCTTTGATTTGTGCGAATATTATATCAATAAAATGCTTTTAGGGAATTCTATTTTCAGCGATTATGTAAGTTTAAAAGAAACTGCTGAAATGATAAGCATAGGAGCTTCATGTTTATATATTAGAAATTTATCCGATTGTATATTATCAGCTGTAGAGATGTTCAAAGATGAATTTTTATACTTACTTGAAAATAAGGTAACATTATTCAGTTTTATAAAT